>CAYHYY010000001.1:0-65594 GCA_964360975.1 uncultured Candidatus Saccharibacteria bacterium
TCAATCCACAAAAATATGGTGAACGAAAGAACCGATGGAAGAATTTTAAAGCTCGCAAAGACTGGTAAAGAAATAATGAAATGCGAACAAGCGTGTAATGACACCTATCCAGGAGACGCTGGTCCAGCATGGGAAGCGTGCGTCAAAGCCTGCAGAGCAGACTAAGCCTCAACAAGGAGAGCCTTTAAGACTATACTGACCCCATGGATTGGGGATCAAGCTTGACGTATCTCGCCCAAGCGAGTGTTAAAGACCAGACGGTTACGTTTGGTATTAAGGACATGGACCGGCTCGAGCACATGTGTGTCATTGGGCGAACGGGCAATGATCGCATGGCATTTCTTGCGCGCATGATTCTTGAGGATGTTCATCGAGGTATTGGTGTCGTGCTGCTCGATACGACAGGGACACTGTCGAGGTTAGTCATGGAGCGGATTTTAGATGACATGAAAGATCGTCTCATCTATCTCGACCCCGCAGATGGGGAGTATCCCTATTCATGGAATCCAGTGGACGATTACCGAGGACTGGCGCCTGAGATTGCGGCTCCGCTTTTGTCGAAGGCTATAGCGAGCGCGTATCAAATACCGGTCAGCTCATTAACCGAAGCATGCGCCTCGTATATGCTTCAGCACGAATCAACCATGCTGACGTTCTATGATCTTGCTACTGACGAGTCAATACGAGACGCTGCACTCAAAGACGACGACGAACTTAAGAAATCTTTAGAGCTCGCATTAGCCGAAAACGCGGAATCTATTGAGCAGTTGCATGAACGCGGACGGTATGTGGCGAAAGACTCACTCGTCAGAAATCTTCTTGGGCAAAAAGATTCGAAGTTCACGATGGCGAAGCTTGAAGAGCACGCCATAGTCATTGTTGATTTCTCTCGAATAAAAATGTTTCCGACGAGAATGACACCTCTCGTCCGCATGTTTGTGCACGCGACCGAAGCGCGAGCCCATGAGCATGCTGATCCTGTCGGCTTATATCTCAATGATTGTCTACGCTACCTCGAGGAAGGCGATATTGATCTCATATTTACCAAGCATGCCGTCATGACCTGCATTTCCGATACTTTTTACAATGACACGGATAGGGAGCTTCGTGAGAAGACGGTTTCGCGCGCAGGCTCTATCGTGGCTTTCGCGCCGAACCCAGGTGACGTGGCAACCGTCGAGCGTGTTTTTTATCCCTACATTACCGCTGAAGAATTGGGAAAAGTGGAAGAAGGAGAATTTATCATTGCGCTCACCATCGATGCAATTCGTTCGCGGCCGTTTTTCGCGCGTGTCATTCCACTTTCCTCACGATCCAGTCTTTCAGAACAGGATTTGATGGGTGTCTCACGCGATCGATATACGCTGCCTCGACTCAAAGTTGATCAACTCTTTAAGTCGAGTGCCATGATTGGAAAAGAGATGCCCATGAAGGACGCGCCACCAGGAACATTTACTGATACGTTTCGCTCCATTTTTTCGAAGCGTTCCGGCGATCAGCCTCTCGCGAAAGGTGAACAGCAAAAAAAACAATCAATAAGTCCGTCCGATATGAAGACTACCCAAAAATCGGCGCAAACTGAGATACCCGAAAACGACCTGAAGACGATGCTTCGGGTTGACTCTGGCAAAGCGTTCGACAAGGAGTAAGTGAGCATGCGCCCTTTATGAGAAGAAGCCTCGTGGTCATTGCCATATTGTCTGCACTATCTCCATTCACTGCTCACGCGGCGGTAGTGATTTCGGAGATCATGTATGACCTCCCTGGTTCTGATGAAAACAGAGAGTGGATAGAACTGTACAACAACGGTGTCGAGATCGTAGACCTGGAGGACTGGAGATTTTTTGAAGGCGGTGTCAATCACAAAATACTCCCACGCCACGCTTTGAGCCTCATGCCAAACTCATATGTTGTCATCGTACGTCATGTCGATGGGTTCAAGACGGACTGGCCTTTATATGATGGGGCACTCTTTGTAAGCTCGTTTTCTCTCAATAACACGGGAGAAAACCTCACTATCAAAAACGCCAATCTTGAAACTATTTTTTCGCTCGCTTACACAAATAACGTTGCCGCGGGGGATGGAAATTCATTGAATCTGATACAGGGCGAGCTTGCATCTCGTCGGCCAACGCCGGGTATGTCGATAGCCGATGAACCCCTCACGATACCTAAAGTAGTTACTTCTCTGGCAGAAGCGGCACCAGTCTCGGACGGTAACCTTTCAACGCAGGACGAGGTTAGAGAGACAGGTGCAATAGATGGGGGCGGTATGGACAGGGGGGTCTATGCCGCTTCTTTCGTAGCTGGTGAGGAGCAACGCCCGCGTTCAATATTCCCGTGGATCGCCTCACTCATTGCGGTAATGGGGCTCGGCTTCGCATCAGTTTTGTGGCGAAAAAGAAAATCCAAAAGCGGGTACACTATCATTGAAGAGGAGGTATGAAAGGAAAACTGATATTGGTAACCGGCGGGGCCGGGTTCATCGGCTCGCATCTCTGTGAGAGATTGAGAGATGAGGGGAATACGGTGATCTCGCTCGATAACTATTTCACGGGAACGCGCACCAATCATGTGGCGGGCGTTCAGTATCGAGAAGGTCATACGAAGAACGTTGAAGCGCTCGTTCCTGAAACACCTGACGTCATCTATCACCTCGGTGAATATGCGCGTGTTGAACAGAGTGTCTTGGAGCCGGACATTGTTGAGGATTTGAATACGGAAGGCACAAAGGGCGTCGTGGATTTTTGGAAAAAGAGACGTTCGAAACTTGTCTATGCTGGTTCGTCGACCAAGTTTGGCGACGAAGGAAAAACACGTCTTGAATCACCCTACGCGCGCACAAAGGCTCTGAACTCAGAATTGGTGAAGCAGGTGGGAGAACAAGAAAAATTGCCGTACGCGATAACCTATTTTTACAATGTGTATGGAGCGCGTGAACGCGCTGGTGTCTATGGCACGGTCATAGAGCAATTTAAGCGCATGTATGTTTCGGGAGCACCGTGCGCGGTGGTGCGTCCTGGTACGCAAGAGCGAAATTTTACGCACGTCGACGATATTGTGGATGCGCTTATCCTCGTCGGCGAAAACGGATCGGGAGATGAATACGGACTGGGGAACGAGAAAGCGTACTCAATATTTGATGTGGCGACCATGTTTGGTTTTGGTTCTGATGTCGTGCTCTTTCCTTCGCGCTCGGGGAATCGCATGACGTCGCGACTGGACACGAGTAAAGTCAGCGCGCTCGGCTGGCGCGCAAAGCGTGAACTCGCAGCATACATTCGCGAGTTCACGAATTCAAAAACGCGAGGCGTTAAACGCGACAATCGAGTTCTTGTTTTTTCTACCACCATGCACCCGGTCGCCGGACTTGCCGAAGAATCCTTCGCTGAGCTCGCCAGAGAACTCCCCGATGTAGTCTTTGACGTCATTACGACCAAGTTCATGAGAAATGCACCGGAGGTCATTCCGTCGCCAAATATGCGGATATTTCGTCTCGGCATCGGAGCGAAAACTGACAAGTATTTTCTTCCTGTTCTTGGCGCAATCCGCGGCATATCGTTACACATGAGCAGGCGATACCTCTTTACGTGGTCTCTGATGGCAAGCTATGCGGCTCTCTCCGCCCTCATTTTGAAGCAGTTGGTTCGTGCACCGCTCCTCATCACGCTTGCGGATCAAAATCTCGATGACCTTACCGCTCTACAGCGATTTGCGCTCTCATACATGATTTCGAAGGCTGATCAGGTGTATGGCACCCACGGAGGCCAGGAAGCTCAGGCTATGCAAATGGCGGGGAGGAGTTTACCGAGGAATTCTGTCGGAGAGGGTGATGCCTTCGCCAATGCACTCCGTTTCGCGTACGCCGACATAGTGAGGCGTTTTCAAAATGACTACAGAACGCCATGACCAATGAAAAGAAAAAAGTGCTCATATTCTCGCTCGCGTACTATCCAAAGCACGTTGGGGGTGCCGAGGTTTCAATAAAGGAGATCACCGACCGAATCAGTGACATCGAATTTCATCTCATCACCAACCGGTTTGATTCAACCTTGCCTAAGGAGGAGAAAATAGGAAACGTCTTTGTTCATAGGATCGGCATTGCGAGCGAGAATCCAACAATGGCTGATCTAAAGCGTTTTCCTCTCAACCTCAACAAACCGCTCTATCAGTTTCTTGCTGCCTGGCGTGCGCATCGACTGCACGCACGGTACCGTTTTGATGCCATGTGGGCGATGATGGCGCACTCGACTGGTGTTCCCGCAGTGATTTTCAAAATGCTCCACCCGCGCGTTAAATATATTCTCAATTTACAGGAAGGGGATCCAATACCGTACATAGAAAGAAAGATGCTTCCTTTGTGGTTTTTCTTCAGCCGCGCATTTACGAAGGCGGATATCATTCAACCGCTTTCTACATTTCTCGCAGAGTGGGCGAGGAGGCGTGGATTTACGGGGCCTATCGTCATCATCCCGAATGCCGTCAATGCGGAGCATTTTTCTGAAGAGTATCCAGCCTCGGTGATCAATGATATTCGTGATTCGCTCGGGAAAAAAATGGGCGACGTATTTTTGATCACGACATCTCGCCTGGTTAAAAAGAATGCGGTCGATGATGTTATCCGCGCGCTCGCACTTCTTCCGAAAAACGTGCGCTTTATTGTTCTCGGTGTTGGGCCAGACGAAGTACAACTCAAAGAGCTCGCAAAAAAACTTGGTGTGTCGCCACGTGTTGCATTCTTGGGACACGTTGGCCATGACGAAATGCCAAAGTATCTAAAAGCATCTGATATTTTTATACGGCCGTCACGCTCTGAGGGGTTTGGGGCGTCGTTTGCCGAGGCTATGGCAGCCGGACTTCCCGTCGTGGCGACTCAAGAGGGTGGCATCGCAGATTTTCTTTTTGATGAGAAACTGAATCCTGACAAGCCGATAACTGGCTGGGCGGTCGAAAAAGATTCACCGCAGCAGATAGCCGCTGCAATCAACAACATTATGGAAAATCCCGAGAAAGTCCGGGCTGTCGTGAAGACCGCGAAGGCGATGGTGGTAGGTAAATATGATTGGGATATCATCGCGAGAGACATGCGCACCAAAGTTTTTAATGCTCTCGGCATCTAACATGCGTATTCTCATTGCAACGGGCCTCTATCCTCCGGAGATTGGGGGACCAGCAACGTATTCAGCGCACCTCAAGAGGAGTCTGCCCGCGCATGGCATCGAAGTGGTTATCTTGCCGTTTAGCCGAGTTCGCCAATATTGGAAAGTAGTTCGTCATCTCGTGTACTTCTACCTTGCCTTCAAGGAAGGAAAACGGACAGACCTTATATATGCTCAAGATCCTGTATCGGTCGGTGTGCCAGCGCTGTGTGCCGCGTTTTTATTACGGAAGCCTTATATGCTCAAGATTGTCGGCGATTACGCATGGGAACAGGCATCGCAGCGTTTCGGCTACGCGGGTACCCCCGATGCTTTCCAGGATGCTGAAATTCATATCATTGCAAAGATCTTCAGGACATTGGAACGTTTTGTTGCCAGGCAAGCGCACGTGGTCGTCGTTCCATCAAAGTATCTTGGCGGCATCGTGCGCCTTTGGGGTGTCCCCGAAGAGAAAATTGCGGTTATAAAAAATGGTATCGAGAGTTTCCAAGATACTGGTTCAAAGAGCGTCATTCGTGGATTATTTAAATTTCATGGAAAACTTATCATTTCGGTCGGCCGACTCGTTCCGTGGAAGGGATTTGATCTCTTAATTAGAATTCTTCCCGCTATAAAAAAAAATTATCCTGATACAAAACTGCTCATTATTGGGTCGGGGCCTCTGATGGATGTTCTCGAAAAGAAATCTGTACAGATGGGGCTCATGAATGATGTCGTGTTTACCGGTGCACTGGAGCGGGACATCCTCATTCGCTATATTCGAGCATCAGATGTGTTTGCGTTGAATACGTCATATGAAGGACTTTCACATCAAATTCTTGAGGTGATGGCAGTCGGTGTTCCGGTCGTGACGACCCGCGTCGGTGGTAATCCAGAAGTTATTACGCACGGCGTTGATGGGTATCTCTTAAAGCACAATGACGCGAAGGGGTTTAGAGAAACTATCATGAAGCTGCTTGGTGATAGCGGTTTACGAACCCGTACGGTGGCAAACGCAAAGCGAAAAATCACGCAATTTTCTAATGAACGCATGGTCGCAGAAACGGCAGCACTGCTAAAAACAATATGAACGTTCTCATGTTGTCCACCGATGCGAAGATTTTTGCTCCGGGGAGCGCGCGTGAACGCATCACATCGTATGGAACCATTGTTGATTCACTCACGCTCGTCATTTTTTCTATGGGATCTCCGGAACGAATTAATCTTGCGCAAAATGTCATCGCCATTCGTATTGGCGGTGGTAATAAATTTATTGTGTTCGCGCGTGGGATTTTGATTCTTTTGAAGGAGACGAAGTTGCGTGCATACGACGTTGTGTCGTCTCAAGACCCGTTCGCTATCGGCTTGGCAGCGCTCATGGTTTCTTACCTTCGGAGCATACCGCTTCAGATCCAGGTACACACTGATTGTTTTTCTCGCGCATACCGGAGCGAATCAATCCGTCGATTTCTGGAAGCGTTCATCGCGCGGTGGGTTGTCTCTCGCGCCTCATGCGTCCGCGTTGTTTCTAAAAGGATTGCGAGGTCGGTTGCCTCGATGACTTTGGCGCCGCTCTCCATACTACCGATTCTGGTACAACCCGCGCGCGCAGTCTTGAGCGTCCCGGCCCCACATTCGGGGAAATATATTACTTTTCTTGTCGTTTCTCGTCTCACGAAAGAAAAACAACTGGGCATTGCCATTGAGGCTATTGCGCGCGTGCCATTAGCTGGCCTGATCGTTGTTGGCGATGGCTCTGAGAGGAATCGTCTAGAAAAAAAAGTTGCCGAACTTGCGCTCAGTGACCGCGTTCAATTCGTGGGGTGGAAAGATGATAGAGCGTCGTCCTACCAGCATGCCGACTGTTTTATCCAAACCTCGCGCTATGAGGGGTACGGTATGGCGCTCGTTGAGGCAGCACTCTACGCTCTCCCGCTTATTTCAACCGATGTCGGTGTCGTTGGTGAAACTTTCATTGAGGGGCAAGAAGTACTCATCGCAGATGCCAACACAGAATCCTTCGCGGCTGCTATTCGTAAAATGGTCGATGACGAGGCATTCCGGAAAGCGATGGGAAGGCGCGCTAGAGAGAAAGCGCTGGCACTCGTTATGCCGCCTCACGAATATCTTCGAAAGTACCAGGAGGCGCTTAAAACCTGCGTTTTTTAGCATCGTGTGCTAGCATAGCGGTCATGACAGTCGGCTTCATCGGGCAAGGATTCATAGGAAAAGCGTATGCGGATAATTTTGAGCAACGCGGCTACGCGGTCGTGCGCTATGCGCGAGAAGAGAAGTTTGCCAGTAGCAAAGACAAAATAGCTGAATGTGACTTCGTGTTCATAGCGGTTCCGACACCGACGACGCCGGGAGGTTTCGACTACTCTATTGTCGAGGGTGTCCTCTCACTCGTTGGGAAAGGAAAGGTCGCGATCATCAAGTCGACCCTCCTTCCCGGGACGACCGTAAAACTTCAGGAAAAATATCCCGATATTCTTGTGCTGCATTCGCCTGAATTTTTGCGGGCGCGTTCGGCAGGAGAAGATGTACAGCGGCCAGCGCGGAATATAGTAGGTATTCCGAAAGAGACTGCAGCATTGAGGCGTGCCGCAGAGGAAGCAATAAAGATTATGCCGCACGCGCAATTCGATGCGGTGATTTCTTCTACTGAGAGTGAACTCGTCAAATATGCGGGGAACGTATTTCTCGCCATGAAGTTGATCTTTGCAAACATGCTGTTTGATGTATCGAAGGCAATCGGCGCAGACTACGAAAGCGTGAAAAATTCATTTGGTGCTGACCCGCGAATAGGCATGAATCATCTCGCGATAGATTTTGAAGGCGGGCGTGGCGCTGGCGGTTTCTGTTTCATCAAGGACTTCGCTGCATTCAATGAGCTTTATGAAAAAATGGCGAATGATCCAGTCGGACTCAAGGCGCTCAAAGGTTTTGAAGAAAAAAATGTAAAACTGCTCAGAGATTCTGGGAAGGACCTCGAATTGCTCAAGGGAGTTTATGGTGAATAGTCGGAGCATCACACGCGCATGAGTGAACAAAAATATTTTGGAACAGATGGGGTACGCGGGCTTGTCGGGAAAACACCGATGACGGTTGATTTCGCGCTTCGCTTGGCGAACGCGGCGGCAGTCGTTTTGACGCCAAACGGCGGGAAGGTACTGATTGGCAAGGACACACGACTCTCTGGATACATGTTTGAATCGGCCATTGAAGCAGGACTGGTTGCCGCCGGAGTAGATGTGATGCTCATCGGCCCACTGCCGACACCGGGTGTTGCGTACATGACGCGCCACCTCGGATGTGATTTTGGTGTCGTGGTGAGCGCGTCTCATAACCATTACCTCGACAATGGCATAAAATTTTTCGACAGAAACGGAGGAAAATTATCTGATGAGTTGGAATTAAAAATAGAAGCCCATCTCGAGGAAGCGCCCGTCACGGTCGAATCAGAGAAATTAGGGAAAGTGACTCGTGTCGACCATACGCGAGATGCGTATCAGAAATTTTGCTTATCTACCGTCCCAGAAGATTTCAGACTTGATGGCATGAGCATAGTGGTCGATGCGGCGAATGGCGCCGGCTATAAGGTAGCTCCACGCGTATTTACCGAACTTGGTGCGGAGGTGACGCCTATTGGTGCCGCGCCGAATGGAAGGAACATCAATGCGCAGTGCGGCTCCACGCATCCCGAGCTTCTTCAATTGACGGTAAAAGGCGTTCACGCGCATTGTGGCATTGCGCTCGACGGCGATGGCGATCGTTTGCTTATGGTTGATGAGAACAGCGATATCATCGACGGTGACCAGCTCTTGTATATTCTCGCTCAAAGCATGAAGAAGAGTGGCACGCTCACCGGGCCAGTCATTGGTACCTTGATGACCAATCTTGGCGTTGAGCGTGCGATCAAAAACCTTGGCATCGAATTTAGGCGGGCAAAGGTCGGCGACCGGTATATCCGACGTTTGATGCGCGAATCAGGGAGTAATCTTGGTGGAGAATCATCTGGTCATATTATCTGTCTTACTAAAACAACTACCGGAGACGCTATCGTTGTAGCACTCCAGATCTTGGCTGAGATGAAAAAAAACAGCTCGACCCTTTCGGCTTTAAGGAGAGAGGTGAAATTGTTTCCACGCGTTCTTATTAATGAGCGAACCGAACGTAACGGAGGCTCTCTTACCAGCAAGAGACTCGTTGACGCAATCACTTTGTCAGAAAAGGAGCTAGGCTCTGAAGGGCGCGTGGTAGTTAGGAAGTCTGGTACTGAACCCGTCATTCGCGTCATGGTCGAAGCCGCCGTTGAAGCCGATGCGAAAAGGCATGCTGAGGCACTTTCGAGCATTGTGCGTGAGGAACATAGCGCGTCATAGGATAGTGAAATGAGCAGACTTTTTATAACCAGTGCAGTCCTTGTGGTGACCCTCGTCACGGGCATTGCGCTACGGTTCGCAGGACTTCTTTATGGATTGCCACTCGATGTAGCGGGAGACGAATTTCTTCACGTTGCCACAGCGCTCGCCTTTATGAATGATATGTCGCTCGTTGCGTGGCACAGCTTTTCGTATGCGCCGACGCTCATTGCGGTTCTCCTCGCACCGTTCTACGCAACCTTTGGCCTCGCTGGCGTTGTGCTTGGCTGGTTTGACGGTATCTCGTCATTTAAGGAATTCGCTATTCTTAACAGCACATGGTTTCTCGTCGGTCCGCGTATCATATCGGCGTTGGCGGGCGCGGCTTTCCTCGGGGTCTTGTATTTATTTACCAAACGCATAATGGGAACCGGTGCGGCGACGATTGCTCTCATGCTTGCGACATTTGATTTCTGGCTCGTGCACGAATCACAACTCGGACACATTTGGATGCCGCTTACATTTCTTACCCTCTGTTCTTGGTACGCGAGCCTCCGCATCTTCCAAGATGGAGGTCGCCGATGGTATGTTCTTGGCGCCTTGTCGCTCGTTTTAGGGTACTGGGCCGGTTTCATACCGGCGCTCATGCTTCCTTGGCTCGCGCTCGCGCATTTCATGCGATCCGATCACGTGAAGGCAAATCTTTACCTTGGTGCGGGCATCGCGATTTCTGGCCTCGCACTGGTCACCTTCCTCAATCCGTACAGTTTCATGCGGCAATTCGGCGGCACCGTCGCCCGGGGACTACTGAGCGTTTTTGGTGTTGACGTATTTTCATCGGGACTAATTTCCGAGACATGGCGTCATGCGAGTGACGGCATTGTGCATCCTCTGGAAAACATCGTGACGATGGCTTCAGTACTTTTTCACGCGAACCCGCTTCTGGTGATTGTAGGCGTCACGGGGCTCATTATTTTTATGTACCGCAAGAAACTTTCTTATGAATCACTGCTTCTCGTCGGTTTTCCAATAGCGTATCTCGGCGTTGCATCACTCATTTGGCCGAACCCAGACGATCGATACATTCTCCCGCTTATCGCACCTCTATTAATTGGCGCAGGATATTTATTTTCCGAGATATACGATCATACACGATTACGAAATAGGGGTATTGCTTCGGGCATAGTGGTCATGATGTTCGCACTGACGCTGCTCATATCAGTGCAGGTGACAGCGCAGTACTCAAAATTGTTCTTTGTCACCGATACCAGGGTCGCCGCTTTGGATTGGATCATTGGGCACATCGAGGACGGTGCTCTGGTCGCGACGTATGGCAGTCACTATTTTGAGCTACCGCGCAATGCTTTAGTGACGCAGGATCTTGCAGAGACACTACCAGGCGAACTCCGCACAAAAGATCGATACTTACTTGATCGTCCCGCCACTATGTACCCATCACCTTCATACTATGTTCTCCGTGATGGAGAAATCGACCAGCTTGCCGCCCAAGGGTTTTCCATTCCGTCGTTTGAATATCTCGTGACGACATCATTTGATCCAACAACGTTGCAAGTTCCAGGCCTGCAGTATGAACGGATTCAACGCTTCACTCCTCGGGAGAACGGAGGTGCGGTAATCAATCTATTGCAGGATACAGACAGATGGTTATTACTGCATCTTCTTGGACTGAAAAATCTCGGGCCATACGTTGAGGTGTACCAGCGCGTAAAATAAGATATAACGTATACATGAATCAGGGCTCCATTGATCCCAAGCGGGTAGAGGTTTCCGTAGTCATTCCCGCGTATAACGAAGCAGAGAGCATTGAGCCGCTTTACCGCGAACTCGTAGACGCTCTGCATGGCGTTGGGAAGCGTTACGAGATAATTTTTGTCGATGACGGTTCAACCGATGCGACGTTACAACGCATGAAGTCTTTTGAAGAAACTACCGTGTTATCTTTCACCAGAAACAACGGAAAATCGAAAGCGCTTGAAGTTGGGTTTTTAGAAACGAACGGAGATATCGTGTTCACCCTTGATGCTGATCTCCAGGATGACCCAAAAGAAATTCCAAAATTTATTGAAGCTCTAGAACAGGGATCTGATCTCGTTGTTGGCTGGAAAGAGAAGCGACTCGATCCTTTCGAGAAACGGTTTTTCTCTAAAATCGCGAATGCCGCGGCCCGTCTCCTCGCTGGGTCAATGGTGCATGACATGAATTGTGGATTTAAGGCATTTCGCGGTGACATTGCGCGAAATCTTCGCCTCTATGGCGATATGCATCGATATATCCCCGCAGTTGTTTCGAATTTGGGGTACCGTGTTTCTGAAGTATCGGTGCAGCATCGCGAAAGAAAATTTGGGAAATCTAAATATGGACTCTCCAGACTACTTGCAGGTTTCTTTGATCTGGTAACCTTACTCTTTATGAGGAAATTTTTTGACCGGCCAATGCACTTTTTTGGACTATTCGGTATGGGATCGGCGGGCATTGGTCTTATGGTGCTGGTCTATCTCTCATATCTGCGGCTTGTGCTCGACGAAACCATAGGTAACCGACCGTTGCTCTTTCTTGGTATCCTTCTCGTGGTTGTTGGATTTCAACTTTTATCGTTAGGGTTATTGGGAGAATTGGTTATACGCCAAGGTGGTACGCGTAACGCGCCCGCACTCAAGTACGCACGGCGCGGTCGTTTGCATGATTAGTCGGTCGACTGCATTTTTCATCCTTAAGCTCCTGGTCAGCGCGTCAATCCTCGCGTTTCTTTTTTCAGTCATAGACGTTCGCGTGCTGTATTCGCACATTTCAGATGTTTCCATTTTCGTGTTCATTGCGGCAAGCTTGCTCTACATCGTTGCCACGCTGATAGCAACGCTTCGTTGGAATGTACTTCTCAGATCAGATGGCATTCGTATTCCCCTGCAACGTCTCTTTGCATATAGTCTCTCGTTTAATTTTTATGCGGTCGCGCTTCCTGGCGGAAAGATTGGTGCTGAGGCGATACGGATATATGAGGCGATAAGCGATAATCCGGGCATCAGCAGGGAAGCAATCATCGTGCCGACACTGGTTGATCGAGTCGCTACGGTTTTCAGCTCGCTCGTCGTGGCTATTATTTTTTTCATTGTATTCCCTGGAGTCGCCGTGCAGTTTCCGTGGTGGATTCCATACGTCGGCATTGGCTCCATTGCCATAGTCATCGCCATGGTCGTGCTTCCTTTTGAGCGGCTATTTGGCATCGATAAACGAGTTGGCGTTCCCATGCTCCAGTCGGTGACCACGGCACTCACCGCGTATCGAAAAAAGTCGGGAACTCTTGTCGTTACCGTTGCGCTCTCACTCATCATGAATGGAGCGATAGCGTTCGCGATGTATTTATTCGCTGTGTCGCTTGGTATTTCGGTAACATATATGCTTATGTTTGCTCTTTTTTCAGTTGGTATGGTTTCGACGTTCATCCCTATTTCTCTTGCTGGTATCGGCGTACGAGAGGGAGTGGTTGCGTACCTCTTATCTATTATGGCCGCAACCTCGCTTGAGGTTGGAGCATCAGTGACATTTTTGGCACTCGCCGCATCATTTTCTGGTGTTGTTGCAGGAGCGCTCGTTGAATTTAGACGCCACTTCCTTATAAAAAGGAATCCATGACCAAGCTTCTCTACATACTGCCGGAATATGTTGCTGACGCGCATACGCACTTCTCTTACATTCCCGCACTACTTGATCGTGTCGCCGACTCGCTTGAGATTTCGCTTATCGTTTTGCGTGGCTCACGGCCACACCTACCCCGCGTAAAGCGGATAATGGTTTGTTCACGCATTCCGTTGATTCGCCATATCGAATTACCGCTCTACATCCTGTACGCGCGTTTGAGAGGAGCCACGGTTGCGTATGTGCACTACTCATTCGCCGGCGCATTTCTTGCCGCACTCATCTTTCGGGTGACGGGCGGGAGAGTATTGTATTGGAACTGCGGGCTGCCGTGGCTTTATCAGCGTTCGTTTTTTAGGGGTGCTTTCGAAGGACTCGTCTATATGTTTGTTTCCGGTGTCGTCACGGGTACTGAAAAGCTTGCTGATCACTATGCAGAGCAGTACGTGCTCTCACGAAAGAAAATCCATGTCATGCCTAATTGGATTGATGTCGAAAAAACAAAAATTGACGCGGGCAACGATGACGTACTGAGGGTGCGAGAATCTTTAGGGATTGCTCAAGAAACGCGATTAGTGCTCTTTGCGCATCGTCTTTCAGAGAGGAAGGGGGCACACTACTTGCCTGCAATAGTGAAGCGGTTGCCGCGTGAGTCACTGCTCATTGTTCTTGGCGACGGTCCCTCGCGTGATCACGTTGAAAGACAAATAGCTGAGCTTGGAATGGAATATAAAGTCAGATTTTTTGGGTGGCAACCTCACAGAACGGTTCTGAAATTTATGCGTGCGTCTGACGTATTTATTATGCCTTCAGATGAAGAAGGCTTTCCGCACGTGCTCTTAGAGGCCATGGCACTCTCTATTCCATTCGTCGCGAGTGCCGTTGGTGGAGTACCAGAAATTCTTCCGCCGGGACCTTTGAGTAGACCCATCGAAAAGGGAGACATGACTAAATTTTCTGATTCCATAGCACTGTCCCTCGTCCTTCCAAAAGTCATTAAGGACGCGTGGATGCAAGAAACCCAGCAGTGGGTCATGCAGTATGATCTGAGACAAGTCTCGAAGCGTTTTATAGAACTTGTTTCATTATGAAGAAAGGGGCCATACTCCTCGCTATCAATGACCTCGGTTTTGGTGGCGGACAAAGAACGGTAGTAGAGGAAGCGAACGAGCTCAGTAAGCGCGGCATTGACGTGCACGTCGTGACGACACTCGCGGGTGGTGCGCATAGTCTCGCGAGATACCTTTCAATCAGGAAAGACCATATACACCATGTTTCGTTTCGTTCTCTATTTGATGTTGCCGGGTACCGCTCGTTAGTTGCCCTCTATAAAACCATCAAGCCAGAGGTCGTTGTTTCTAATCTCTTTCACACGAATACGATAACGCGCTCCATGAAGTTTTGCTTTCCACGCGTCCGTGTCATCGTTCGTGAGGGAAATATTCCGAAAGAGAAAAGTATCTACGTTTCAATTATCGATACAGTACTTTCTCTTCTTACCTACAGAGTAATTTCTAATGCCGTATACGTTCAGCGTGCGCTCAAAATACAAACTTTGTTTGCAAAGAAAGCAGTCCTCTATAACGGAGTCTCGGCGCAATTCTTTGAATCCAACTCAGAATTTGATTTTAAAGCTGCGCGCATTCGGGAAAAGATTCCTCTCGAAGCTGTCATTTTCTTTGCTGCGGGCTCCTTAGTAGAAAAGAAAGGGTACCGTGATCTTTTGACAGCCTTCAGCCGTCTTTCGCCTCACTGCCACCTCATCATAGTTGGGGAAGGATATTTGCGGAGCGAGTTGGAACGCTTCGTGCCCGAGCACGGATTGATTGGGCGCGTTCATTTTCTGGGGAATATTTCTGATATGTCGCACCTGTATCATCTCGCGGACGTATTCGTGCTCACGTCGCATTGGGAAGGCGTGCCGAATGTGGTCCTCGAAGCGATGGCCTCAGCGCTCCCCGTGGTCGTGACAAACGTGGGAGGAATTTCAGAGGTTGTCGATGATGGTGTTGAGGGGTACCTTGTTCCCTCTGGCGACATACGCGCTATAACATCGAGACTTTCTGAACTCTCGCATGACGAAGCGCTCAGGACGCGTCTTGGAATGAATGGTCGTAAAAGAGCGCATACATTCATGTGGCCAGCTCATGTTGATCGCTTGCTCGAACTCATCTAGCTATGTGCGGCATACTCGGATTTTCAGGTTCAGACGAAGCGCTCGCAAAGCGTATGGCGGATGTTATAGAGCATCGTGGTCCCGATGACTGGGGAGTCTTCTCCGACACGCGCTTTACGTTCGTGAATCGACGCCTTGCCGTCATTGATCTCTCACCGAAGGGGCATCAGCCAATGTGGACGCCCGACAACGAGCTTGGTATCGCCTATAACGGCGAGATTTACAATTACAAAGAACTTCGCGCTGAGCTTGAAAAGCGTGGAGAAATATTTGAGAGCGAGAGCGACACCGAAGTCATTCTTCGTGGATTTTTGCGACAAGGTGAATCCTTCTTCTCAAAAATGCGCGGCATGTGGGCCATCGCCATCTACGATCCCGCAAAAAAGACCGTCACGCTTTCACGCGATCCATTCGGCATCAAACCACTGTATTACCTAAAGGATGAGAAAGGGTTCGCGTTCTCTTCTGAAATGAAGGCACTGAATCTCTACTGCCGAGAAAAACGGATAAAATTGCACCTCTCGCGTATTGGCTGCGCGTCATATTTCACGCTCGGCTACGCGATCCATCCGCATACGGTCTTTGAGGAAATAAAAAAGTTTGAGCCCGGCGTTGTCATGACCCTCTCGCTCTCAGACGGGAAAACGATGTCTACAAAAATAAAGTGGAAGCCGACACAGGTTGAAGAAACACTTGAAGGAGTTCTGCGGGACTCGGTACGGCACCACCTGATCGCTGAAGTGCCCGTCGGGGTATTTCTTTCGGGTGGCGTCGATTCAACGCTGATAGCACTCATGCTGAAAGAATTAGGGATACCACTCCATGCGTTTACGGTTGAGATTGAGGGCAGGAAAGATGCATCGTACGCAAAGAAAGTTGCTGCGTTCGCAGGTCTCAAACACCACACCATTCAACTTACCGATGAAAATCTACGGAGCGCGTATGACGAATTTTTTCAAGCAGTTGATGAACCGGTTGCCGACACTGCTCTTATTCCGTCGCTCGTCGTCTCCAAAGAGGCTCGGAAGTATGTTACCTGCGTCCTCACTGGAGAAGGCGGAGACGAGCTTTTTTACGGTTACGATCGGTATGTTTCCCTGCGTCGAATGAACCGTATTCAAGCCTCAAACGGCATGCTGGAGACGATACTACCAAGACCCGCATTCGGCCCCTGGAAGGCTCTGGCGCGCCGTGTGAGGCTTCTCGAGGCCTACCTGAGGAATGACCTTCTCGAAGGATATCTCGACGTCGCTGGCATAGGTGCAGGCGAAAACACGTATCGCGTTGTTGAGGACGAATTGCGCGCGCGAACGCACGGTAAAGCCGAGGTGAGTTATTTTGATGAAAATTTTTACCTTCCAGACGCACTCCTCTATAAGAATGATATCGCGACCATGGCGCACTCGGTGGAAGGGCGAACGCCATTTTTAGATAGAGACGTCGCCGCATATGCAAAAAAACTTTCTCTTTCTGAAAAGCATCGTGGTACGGTTGGGAAACGACCACTCCGAAAGCTCCTCGAAGAACGATTGCCGAAAGAACTCATTATGGAAGGTAAGTCTGGGTTCAGTGTTCCCCGAGAGCTTCTGAGAAAGTTAGTAGAAAAAGATATGCAGGACGCACTCACCACCATAGAAGGGCTTCGCACGGATGTTTTGCCGCAGTATTTCAGAAAACTTGGTAACCCAGAATTTCGCGCAAAGGCATTTGTAGCACTCCCCATGCTCCCATTTGCACTCGTAGTTTTTGCACGGGTAGTTTCACAATATGATGTCGCCTCTTGATAAAAAAATTAGAGTGGCGATCATGGCGGACGTCATTGATCGCAGACCTGAGCGAACGTTGGTCGCGAGAAGACTTGCCGAGTATTTGCTCACGCGAGAGGACGTAGAGCTGACGCTCATTCATTACGAGAAAGTGCCTGACGACACCTTGTACGATAGGGCGCATGAAATTATTATCCCGACGGTGACGTTCCCGTTTCGATCTCGGTTCCTTTCGTTTCTGAAATTTGCGATCACGACGAAAGAACAGTTCGACATTGTGCATTGGTTGGTCGGGAGGGTCTATCCGTTCTTCTGGTGGCTTCCTACGAAGAAGACCATGGTGACCGCATTCGATGGTGGAAGCGTGTTCGCGCCTGGTCCGTGGATAGTCTCGCGTTTTATATACAACTGGGTTTTGAGACTTTGGAACTCAAAAATCGCCGCTCTTGTCGGGTCCTCGTCTTTTGGAAGCGAACAAATACGGAGCGCATACTGGGTACCGCAAAAAAGGATGCGAATAGTTCCAGTTGGCATTGATACGTCGTATCAACCGAGAGAGCAAACAGATATAGCATCCGCGCTTCGCGGGCGCGGACTTTCATACAAAGGATACGTGCTCTATGTCGGCGGGATGCAACCTCACAAGAATGTCTCAGCACTCATAGCCGCGTACACCATGTATAGAAAGGATGGTGGAAGCGGCAAACTCGTTATCGTTGGCGATCCAGCATACGGTGGCGGGGTAGTAGAGCGCGTCATCAATGAATCACCGTACAAAAGTGACATCATCGCTTTTCCGTATTCATCAAACGAAGAACTACCAAAGATCTATAACGGAGCACTCATGTACGTACATCCTTCCTTGAACGAGGGGTTCGGTTTGCCTCCCGTAGAGGCTATGGCTTCGGGAACCCCGGTCGTATCTTCAAACGCCGCGTCTCTCCCTGAAGTAACTGGTGGGGCCGCACTTCTTGTTGATGCAAAAAAACCGCAAGCATTAGCTGATGCGATGCTGAAAGTTCATAACGACCTAAAGCTTCAGGAAGAGCTTTCCCGGAAGGGTATTGAGAGCGCGAAGCGCTACACGTGGGAGAAAATGGGTGAGCAGTACGTCAGCCTGTATCATTCACTCTTGAGAAGTTCATCATGACCGAAAGAGCTCATTGCCCATTTTGCGGAAAGAACGCGAGCTTTTCTCAAAAGACATCGCACGTTGATCCGCAGTCGAATACGCACTACGACCTCTATGAATGCTCATCCTGCACTGGGCAGTTTTTTGAACCGTTAAAAAATCCTGGCGCTTCGTGGTACGAGCATGACGAACGCTACGCAGGACGAAATCAAGATCCCATTCTCGACGCGCAGTGGAATCATAAAGCGGTCATCGCAGAGCTTCAGCCAACAGTTGGCGATGTCTTGGATGTCGGATGCGGTGTGGGAAATTTTCTTGCACATGCGCAGTCGAAAGGATGGAACTGCTGGGGAATCGATTTTGATAAAGATGCAATTGAAGCTGGAAAGAAAACATTTGGTCTCGCAAACCTTTTCGTTTCCGATATTCATGAGTTCCGCCGCGTTCATTCAGGAAAGCAATTTGATCTTGTCACTTTTTTTGATGTATTGGAGCACATTGATGATCATGAACGATTTATGGAGGCAGTTCACTCGATGGTGAAAGACGGTGGTCACATCGCGATGTCCATGCCACATTCGGCCCACGCCGAGTTTCTCATGCCGACCGATGTGCCGCCGCGGCATCTAACTCGCTGGAATGAAAAATCGCTGACACAGTTTCTGAATAGCCATGGATTCGATATCACGTACCTCAAGCCGCGCGCTGAGGGTATTCGCTTTATTATTCTCAAACTTCGTTTTAAATACGGGAAGAAATTCTCCATGGGTCTCGTCGAGAAAGTTCGTGAGAAAGCAGCAGTTGAGGGGAAACCAGTTGGCCGAAGAGTCCTATTGGCGAGAACGCTCGCGCTCATAAAAGATACAGTTCTATTCGGCATTCCCGCGTTCTTTATTTGGCTCGCACTTCTTCCGACAAGAAAGAAGTACGTCTCTATCGTCGCCATCGCTCATAGGAGGGTGAGATAGTCAAAAGCTTTCCTTACGTGCTACGGTAATCAACATGAACAAATGGCAAAGGCGGATACGATCGTACACGGGATACCAGTTGCAGCGGAAAGTACAAAAGTTTTTTCGAAAATGGTTTCTTGCTCCTCTACCTGCAGACGTCATAAAAACGCTTAAGTCAAAACGCGTGCAAGTCCTCGATGTCGGTGCCGGAGGGCGAGCACTCGGCGTGCTTTTGCCGTACGCGGAAAATATCGACATGTTTATGAGCGAAGCGTCCAAGGTTGAAGCCGAGAAACTCCGTGCCAAAAAACATCCTTGGCACTCGACCACCATCATCGGCCAGGCTCTCGGAAGTAAGAATGGAGTCGAAACCCTGTACGTTACTCGCTCGCCGAGCCTTTCGTCGTTACTGAAGCCCGACGTCTCTGTCATTAATCAGTATCGATTCTTCAGCAGCTACGCAGAGCCGGCTGACGGTGACTACGAAGTATTGCGTGAAGAGATTGTCGAGACTGCAACACTTCAAAGCGTCATGGACAAGTGTCAGATCAAGCCGTACTTGATAAAGTTGGATACGCAGGGGACGGAGCTTTCTATTCTCCAGTCCGGCGATTTGTCGGAGGTACAGGTCATATTGATCGAAGTAGATTACGTGCCGCTCTATACGAACCAGCCAGTTTTTGAAGAAATTGATGCGTACCTTAAAGGACAGGGTTTTTCACTCTTCAGAAATTCACCCTTCACCGCGGACGTGAGAAAAGACGGCAAGCATGTTAAGGTCGGCGGAGACGCGATATACGTTCGTCCGTAGAGTACAGTGGTGTCATATGATTCCCTTCGCACTGAAAAAGTTCATAAGTAAGCTGCGGCACAGAACGCCAACAGGTGCGGGCTATATTTCGTGGCACGCACGCATTGAGGGTAAAGGAGCCATCAACGTCGGCGCACACTCGTTTATAGCGCGCGATGCGTGGCTGCATTCACGAACTCCAAAGTGCAATATTACGATTGGCGAATACAGTTCTGTTGAGTCGTACGCGCGCCTCGTTACCCAAGACGGAGGACACATTAAAATTGGCGATCACACCAAGGTAGATTCGTTCTGTGTCATCTACGGTCATCCGGGAAGTGTTGAAATTGGGAGCTACGTACGCATGGCTACGCACATCGTTATAGTTCCCGCGAATCACAAATTTGCAGGCACCGGCATGATTTATGGGCAGGGAGACACGAGTGAAGGCGTCGTCATAGAGGACGACGTGTGGATCGGCTCGGGTGTCATTATTCTGGACGGCGTGAGAATTGGCGCGCATTCAGTCATTGGAGCCGGCTCCGTTGTTACTAAAAGCGTTCCTCCGCAGTCTGTGGTAGTAGGTGTTCCTGCGAAAGTAATAAAGACGAGAACCGACAGCGAAACCCCATCTGAAGAGGGAATGAAATGAGAGCCGATATAAAAAAAGTACTGACCCTTCGCGCTTCTTCTATTGGGGATTCACTGATGGGAAAGTATTTCCTGGAGAACGTGCACGCCGCGTATCCCGAATCAAGAGCGTACATACTTGTAGGGGGCCGCGGGGGCATGATCAAGGATCTGTTCCGCGCGTATTCGTGGCTCACCGTAATAGAAGCGAACAGGAAATCACCAGGCTCCGTTGTTCGCGCGTTTCGAGAACTGTCGGGATGTGACCTAACGCTCACGCAGGAGGCAGAGAATCCGTTTTCACTACCGTCAAAAATCTTCGCACGACTTGTTACCAAGCGCGGCGGGCTTTATGGTTTCGACGACCAATGGTTCGGTAACTCCATGATCTACGATCACGTGGTTCCTTTTGAAGGGGATCACCAGAGTGACGGCATTATTGTTGAAGAGCGAAAGATTTTAAATGCTGCCGGTATTCCCGTTTCAAAGAAGGAGTTTTCGCTCGAGTACAATCCTGACAAAGAGGTGCTCAAAAGATTTGGGCTAGAAAAGGGTTCGTTTATAGTAATGCACTTATTTGCCGGAACCCCGGGAAGAGAGATAAGTCAGAAGAAGCGCATTGAAATTGTACGTGCCGTTCATGAAAATTATGGCGGCAAGATCCTTCTCACCGGAGGTAAGGGGTCGGAACGGGAGCGAACAGACGGTGCTGCCTCGGGGCTTGAGCGCGTTATGTCCATTGCCGGTGACACCACCATGCAAGAATTCATTAATCTCATCGCGAACGCTCAGGTGGTCGTTGCGCTCAATACGGGGGCGGGGCACATAGCCTCACATCTGAAGGTGCCGACCGTCATTATTTCGCCGCAAGGGGTCGAGCGCGCGTGGTTCGGAGAGGAAATGTATGGCGGTCGCCCAGTCATCCTTTCTAACTATGATGTTGATGACACCGCTCCCCGCGAATCGGTACATCCTCCCTCAATGGAGCATGTTGCAACCAGCGAGGTGGTAGAGAGAGTAAGCCGGATAGTAAACAAATAAGATATGTGCGGCATTGCAGGACTGGTGAGCTCTAAGGAACCGGCGAAGACGGCTACGGTTCAGGCGATGATCGACTCTATAAAGCACCGTGGACCTGACGACGAGGGGGTCTACACGCAAGAGGAGGTAGGTTTGGGACAGCGAAGGCTTTCAATTCTCGACGTATCCGCCAAAGGGCACCAGCCGATGCGTTTCGGTAACCGATACGTCATGACATTTAATGGGGAAATTTATAACTATCTTGAGCTCAAGAAAGAACTGCCCGACATTAAGTACGAATCGGCGAGCGATTCTGAAGTCCTCATGCATGCGTATGCGACGTGGGGACCTGACTGCGTAAAGAAGTTCAACGGTATATTTGCATTTGCGATATGGGATGAGAAAGAGCGCACGCTCTTTGCAGCGCGCGACCACGTAGGCGTGAAGCCTTTTTACTATGCGACCGCGGGAGAGACGACGTACTTCGCTTCAGAAATCAAAGCGATTCTTGCGGCAGGGTTTAAGGCAAAGCCGAACGAGCACATCATGTATGAATACCTTGCGCACGGCGTCTACGATCATTCAAACGAAACGTTCTTTGACGGAGTCTTTCAGCTTCCGGCAGGGCACTCGCTGTTCATACGAGCGGGAAAACCAGTGGTCACGAAATATTGGAATCTTGCCGAGCGCATCGTCGACACGAATGGCTGGAGTGATAGCAAAGTGCAGGAAACCTTCCGCGACCTTTTCGAGGACGCGGTCAAAATACAATTGCGTTCTGACGTGCCCGTTGCACTCGATGTCTCTGGTGGTATCGACTCATCCATCCTCGCGCACGCTATTAACAAAGCAAACAATGGGCAGAAAAATTTTAGAATGTTTTCGTTTGCGTATGCAGGCTCGCCCTACGACGAGGAGCCATACGTTCGGGATTTAGCGAAGGTGCTTGGCTGGGAGGTCTCTATAAAGCATCTATCGCCAGACGACGTGAAGCGACTCATAGAACCCGCCACGTGGCATCAGGACCAACCATTTTCAGGCCTGCCATCTCTCGCCCTTCAAAATCTTGTTGAGTCGTACAAGGATTCTGATATTAAGGTCGTCCTCGAAGGCCAGGGCGGGGATGAAATAGCCGCGGGGTATGAATACTACATCGGCGCGTACTGGCTCGATGTTGCAAAGGAAAAGGGTGAGGAGGCAGCGAACAAAGAGTATGAAGCATTTGCGAAGATACGAGGATTCAAAGACGATGAATCAAAACGCGCGTTTCTGAAAAACGCTATAGATGCGTACCGGACACCCGGGAGTTCAGCAGATGGCTCTCGCTTTGCAAAGCCAGAAGTGCTGCAGAAAGATTTTTTGTCGCGAGCTCATGTGGAACCGAAAACGTACGAAGCGCCTTTTGAGAGCGCGCTCACCAACATGCAGTACCGAGATATTTTCCATACGAAATTACCGCGCATCCTTCGGTCTGTTGACCGAGCATCAATGGCGTACGGGAGAGAACTACGCGTGCCACTTCTTGATTATCGATTGCTCGAGTTTTCTCTTGGCCTCCCACTTGAACAAAAGATCAGGAACGGTGAACAAAGATTCTTCGTGAGGGACGCGTACCGCCCGCTCCTGCCGAAGCATATTGTCGAAGCGCCGAAGCGAGCAGTCGTGAACCCCCAGCGCGAATGGTTCCAGAAAGAGCTTAGGCCGTTGGTAGAGGGCATTCTGTCTTCGAAATCATTCGGTGAACGAGGCGTGTTCGATCAGAAGGCCGTGCTTGAGGAGTACGAGCGCTACTGCTCGACGCCTCAGAAAAACTCATTCCACGTGTGGCAGTGGGTAAACCTTGAGCTGTGGTTCCGAGCATTCATGGATCGATAGTTCTCTTGCTACAATTCGCCTATGAAAAAAATAGGCCATCTCATTTGGGGAAGGATATACCTGTGGTTTTTCCGCCCACTTTATAAGATTGAAAACTTTTATCCCATCTGGCACGGCATCGTGAATCGGGAGCCGGTGAAGAGCCTGAAGCGTTTGGGGCGTGCACCGGACGAGTTGGAGTCGAGAATTCTATCGGATCTTCGCAAAGACGGCATTGCGTTTTCATCGCTTGAGGAACTTTTCGGAAAAGGGAAGCTTGAAGAACTTTTGACTTTTGCTGACTTTGAACATGCGCCGAGGAGAACGAACCGCCAGAAGCCGTTCATCAGTGAGTTCCTCGAAGAAATGCCAACCGTCACACGCGATAACAAATTATCTGCTATCGCGCTCAATGAGAGGGTACTTACTATCGCAGGGAACTACATCGGCATGGCCCCTAAACTCCAAGAATTTACGCTGACGGAAATTAAAGCAGTGCCAGAGGGAGCGGGTAAATCTGCTTCGATGCGATGGCACCGCGATCCGCACGATTTGCGACTTCTTAAGATGTTTGTCTACTACGTTGACGTTGGACCTGAAAATGGCCCCTTTACCTACCTTCGCGGTTCCAATTACGGAAATAAGTATGGACGCCTTTTCCCGCAGACACCACCTTCCGGCGTCTACCCACCAGACGGCGCGGTAGACAAGGCAATCGATAAAGCTGATCTTGTGCAGGCTATTGGGAAAGCGGGCACAGTGGTCTTTGCGGACACAGCAGGACTTCACTGGGGCGGGCACGTAAAACAGGGGATGCGAAGGATGTCGACCATAGGCTTCCTTCCGCCAAAGTCATTTCTTATTCGTCAGCTTACCTACAAGAAAAGTCCTGATGAGACGTTGAGTCTGCTTCAAGAATATGTGGCATTAAAAAGTGACCGTCTCGCTTCTCGAAATGCGTACATTTATTTGAAAAGTCTCTTTGTGGGAGCCGACAGCGTCGGAGGACACATCACCGGTATGAAAGGTTGGATGTGATGTCGGGTAGAGTCAAGTGACTACATTCCGTTTACTATTCCCAATGGTCTTTCGCCTTTGCCGACTCGTCTGAAATTTTCTAGCGCATTCTCAAGCGCTGTCTTGTATGCGTCCATAGTTGAACCCGCCATGTGCGGTGTCGCGACCACATTAGGAAGCGTGAGAAGGGGATCGTTAGCCTCTGTTGGCTCTTTGTAGTACACGTCGAGCCCCGCGCCATGTAAGTGGCCATCGCGGAGTGATTCCTCGAGTGCGCCATAGTCGACGAGCTGCGCGCGAGACACATTAATGAAGGTTGCACCCTTCTTCATTTTTGAAAGTTCGCTCTTTCCGATCATGCCTTCGGTTTCTTTCGTGTGGTGAAGATGGAGCGTGACGATGTCAGATGTCGCGAGAAGCTCATCAAGAGAAACGAATTGCGCGTTTAAAGATTTTTCAATGTCTTCCTCGGCGCGTTTGATGTCGTAATACACCACTTCCGATCCGAAGCCATTTACGATTTTAGCGACAGCGCGGCCAATATTTCCGAAACCAACAATGCCGACTCGTTTGCCTTTTAACATGAACATATCCACGCCGTGACTGTTTCCAACCCAGGTGCCAGTTGTTGTTCTCTTGTGCGAGTCGGGCAAGCGCTTTGCTACCGCAAGCATGAGAAGCACCGAGTGTTCCGCGACGGATCCGGCGTTCGCTCCGCCGTTATTTGCCACAGGAATGCCATGCTTTGTGGCGCCCGCCGTATTGAACTTATCGTAGCCTGAGCTCCACAACTGCATAAGCTTCACATTTTTCCCTGCTTCTAGAATCTCATCTGAGAGAAATCTGCCTGGCGCGAAAAGCACGACTTCCGCCCACGAAAGCTTTTGCTTTTTTTCTTCGTCCGGCGTGAGGTACGTCATGGAGTCCATCTCAAATTCCGACTCGGGGAAGTAAGACTTCACGAGCTTTTGAAGGTCAGCAGGAATTCGCTCTTCGTAAACGTAGAGAAGTTTTTGTTTCATGCGTGATCACTTTTCTCTATAATGACATACAGGCTCGTAGCGTGTCTGCCACCCGTTACGTAGAGGTACGCGTACAAAAGAACTGTGGGAATAAAGAAGAGTCCGTAAAGCTTTGTAAGTGACAGCGCACGAATAACGCGATTTCGCATAGAAACGCTTCTCTTCACGGGCTTTCCTGATACTACTCTCGGAGCAGTCGCGCCGTCACTCTTGCCAGTCAATTTTTTCGACAACCCAAAGCTCAACCACCCGGAGGTCCATTCCGAGAAGCGCATGAGGAGTCGTGAGAAGTAGCCGGGGGCTCCGGTCATATGTCGCATACGGCGGATGCGAAACCCTCGAGCTTCAAAGAAATTTCTAATTGCAGAATCACTCCATCGCGTTAGATGTTCCGGCGGGTTGTCGCCGTTAAAGAAACCACTCCACCTACCGCGCCATGGCGTAGAGATTACCAATAGGCCTCCGGGATTTAAGAGCTGGTGCAACTTCGGAATGACGTCGAAGCCATCCAAGTGTTCCAGAATTTCAAACATCGTGATAACGTCGAACTTCTTTTCAGGAAACTTTGCGACAAACTCATCCACTGACAGCGGATGGACATCAGTGAGTCCCCAAAAATCCTTGGCCGTTTGAATTGCCTCGGTGTCAAAGTCGCAACCCGAAACGGTGTAGCCCGCTTTTTCAGCACCGGCCAAAAATCTTCCTGCGCCCATGCCGAGATCAAGTAACGTGCCGCCCGCGTTCGGGCGATGCCGCAAGAAATGTTTCTGCATTGCAAAAAGCGGTTGGGAAAGCGGGTCATGGTTTCGCATCACCGACTCCTTGTTGTCGACTTCGTAAAAAGTATTTCCAGGGTTATGGAATGGCCACCAAAATTGAAGATCGCACGCACCGCACTCATACAGCGTCGAAGCATCGAGCGTCTGTCGTTTCGTGAGTGACGTAGAGCCGCACGCTACACAAGTTCGAGGAACTGAAGTCGGCTCCATGAGTATTCATCCTATGATACGCGCTAGAATACTGTATGCAATCAAATATTGCGTGCGGGGACGCGTGATCTTTGGTCAGCGTAACCTTGAGAAGCGAGTCCTGGTACGATACACTAGAAAGCTCACAATGAAGAAAAAGCTAGCTGTTAAGCCAAAAAAACACCCTCTTCGTAGGACCAGCGTTCGCGCGAGGGCATTGAATTCGAAGGGAAAGTCAGCGTACGTCTCGGCGCCTGAAAGCTTCATGCCATCACACGCGCTTTTTAAGCGTGGTGAATTTGATTTCAAAAATCTATTCATTTTTGAGATGGCGAACAATCATCAAGGAGATGTTCAGCACGGACTCAAGATAATTGACGAATTGGGAAAAATTTCGAAAAAGATGGGAATCCGTGGCGCGATAAAGTTTCAATTGCGCGACCTCGACACATTCATTCATCCCGCACACAAGAAAGGATCAAACAATAAACACGTTCCCCGATTTCTCTCTACGAGACTCTCACAAGCCGAATTCCAGAAACTCGTCGATGCAGCGCGCGATGCGGGTCTCCTCATTATGGCGACGCCGTTCGATGAGAAGTCGGTTGATCTTCTAGAAGCGCTGCATATAGACATAGTTAAAGTCGCGAGCTGCTCGGCTCTCGATTGGCCGCTTTTGGAGCGCATTGCCGAAACGAACCGCCCTGTCATTGTATCGACCGCTGGAGTAGCGCTTCACGATGTCGATCGCGTCGTGGCGTTCTTCCAACACCGCGGCGTTCCGTTCGCGCTTATGCACTGCGTGGCGCTGTATCCGACGCCGAGCGAGAAACTTAATTTGGGACGGATCGAAATGTTTGCAAAGCGGTACCCTGATGTACCGGTCGGCTACTCGACGCACGAAGATCCCAAGGATACGAATGCAGTGCGTGTTGCATACGCAAAAGGTGCGCGCATTTTTGAGAAACACGTAGCGCTTCCCACTGACCAATATTCTGTGAACAAGTATTCAGCGACGCCAGTTCAACTCATCAAATGGATAGAGGCGTGGCAAGAAACTGCCGCAATGCTTTCCGGAGACTCCACCATGACCGCTGGACCTGAAGAAACACAATCGTTGAGAGAGCTCATGCGCGGCGTGTTCGTGAAAAAGGCGGTAAAGAAGGGAGGAGCGCTCTCAAGGAACAACATTTACTTTGCGATGCCAGCATCTTCCGGGCAACTCGTGAGCGGCGAGTGGAAAGAGAGCATGGTTGCCGATCGCTCCTATAAAGCTCACGAGGCTGTCTCGGCAGACGTCATCAATTCTTACCGCGTATCGAAAAATGAGCTTGTCGCGTCCTTTGTTCGCAGAATTAAGGGAATGCTTGCCGAGGCGAACATCGCTGTCGGTGCTGCTCCTGAGGTTGAATTGTCACACCACTATGGCCGTGAGCGATTTCTTGAATATGGCACGGCGATCATTAGTTGTATTAACAGAGAGTATTGCAAAAAAGTACTCCTCCAGCTTCCGAACCAGTATCACCCAGCGCACTATCACAAAAAGAAAGAAGAGTCGTTCCAGGTGCTTTCAGGAGAGCTTGTGGTGGAGTTGGAAAAGAAACGAAAAATTCTTTATCCCGGAGACGTGTTGGTAGTGCCGCGCGGCACGTGGCACAGCTTCTGGACCGACACGGGTGCTATCTTTGAAGAAGTATCAACAACGCATTTCAATGACGATTCATTTTATGCAGATAAGACGATCAATAAAGTTCCACGAGACGAACGAAAGACGCAGCTGGTAAATTGGGGACGACATCAGTTTGATAACGAGCAATAGTTATTTATGAACATCTATGCGGTGATCCTTGCCCGCGGTGGTTCAAAAGGGGTACCACGGAAAAATGTCCTGCCGCTGAACGGAAAGCCGTTGATTGCGTGGACTATTGAGGCCGCAAAAAAAGTGCCGACGATTTCTAGGGTCGTGGTGAACACCGATGATGATGAGATTGCTTCCGTCGCTGAATCGTACGGCGCGGAGATTTACATGCGCCCGAGTGAACTTGCAGGGGATGACACTCCCGATCTTCCGGTATTTGAGCAGTACCTAACGCGCCTCAAAGCGCAAGGCGAGTTGCCGGACATGATTGTCGATCTTCGTCCCACCGCGCCACTCCGCAGCGCGAAACGCATTGCTGAAGGGATTGAACTTTTATCCCGGATTGGCATTCTGAAAGCTGACTCGGTTCGAGCTGTTTCAAAAGCCGCGAAACATCCTTACAAGATGTGGAATCTCAAGGGTGAACACATCACCCCGTTTCTTTCGAAGTCCGTTACGGGGCTCAATGAGCCGTACAACGCTCCGCGACAAGTATTGCCACAGGTATATCAGAATAATGGGTGCATGAATGCATTCTGGCCGGCAACAGTACTTGAGAAGCATTCGATGTCAGGCAACACTATCGCAGGTTTCGTTATGGATGATTGGGAGTCCGTTAACATTGATACAAAGCTCGACTTCAAACTTGCCGAACTACTTATGAAAGAACACGAGAAGTTGTTTGCCTAATACGGTAGCGTGCGCGATACTGACCGCCATGTCTGTTAAAGTAAAAATCATCGGAGCTGGCTCTATTGGAAATCATCTCGCGCAAGCGTCTCGGCGCATTGGGTGGGACGTTACCGTAGTGGATGCGAACCGCGATGCGCTGAAGCGCATGAAGGACGATATCTATCCAACTAGATATGGAATGTGGGATTCACGCATTAAGCTCGCGCACATGAGTGAAGAACCGAAGGGTGGCTTCGACATCGTTATGATCGGGACGCCTCCCGACAGTCATCTCAAACTCGCGCTCGCCGCACTCCGCGAAAAACCGCGTGTGCTACAAATAGAGAAGCCGCTCTGCCCACCATGTGATCCGCTCCTCTCCCGATTCCTCGCAGCAGCAAAAAAGTCGCGAACGAAAATCATTGTTGGCTACGATCACACCGTAGGCGCGTCCATTGAATACGTCGCGTCGCATATACAGATGCTTGGGACTCCGCTTACCTTAGATGTCGAATTCCGTGAACACTGGCAAGGCATTTTCAAAGCGCACCCTTGGCTTTCTGGTCCATCAGATTCGTATTTGGGATACTGGAAGCGAGGCGGAGGAGCATCCGGGGAACACTCGCACGCACTCCATCTCTATCAATACCTAGCAAAAGAGATGGGGTTGGGGACCTGGAAGAAGGTCGTACCGCATCTGACGGTAGAGAAAGCAGCAGGAGGAGTGCAATACGATTCGGTGGCATCATTCGGATTCGAGATGAGCAAGGGGCGATACGGACGTGTTATTCAAGATGTCATAACACTTCCAACGCGAAAGTGGGCGCGAGCGCAGGGATCCGATGGATTCATCGAGTGGATCTGTGGTGGTTCGCCGAAAGGGGACATTGTCCGCCATGCGCTGAAGGGTAAAAAGCTAGAGGAGAAAGTGTTTGAGAAGACGCGCCCTGACGATTTCTTGAGAGAAGTAAAACACATTGATAAAATCCTGAAAGGCAAGCAAAGCGCCGCGACTTCCCCTATGTCTCTAGAGAGCGCGGTCGCGGTGATTCGTGTACTAGAGAAAACGTGGAAGAGTAAATCAAAGGTCGCGATTTCTTTGTAAAACAAGCCGCCCGTTCGACAGTCCCCCGGACTATCGAACACCCCGCCCCAAAGGGGACGGGGTATTGAGCGGGCGGCACCGGGGTGTTTTTCTAGGTAGAGAATCGGCCACCGCCGATACTGGTTTACCCTCAATCCCCGCGGCAAGCCGCGGGGATTGAAACCTAGTAAACTACCCCGCTACTACCATATATGGTAGTGATGCGGCCTCCGCCGAGATTCTCTTGACGGTACTCCGTCATAGAGAATCCAAGTGTGGTCGCCCTGCGCGAGCCACCGGGCGCGCGTGGCGACGATTCACCCCCGTGCCAGAGGCACGGGGCACTCTCGTCGTCCAGCCAGTAGAAATCTCAAGCCGGTGCGCTTGAGATTTGCATTATCGTGTCGGCAATGTGCGAGCCCGCAGTTCCGAAATTAGGCAAATACGAATTCACCAGCGTTACTCTCTTTTCAGCATTTTGTTCTGGGTCGTTCATGTAGCTCCCGATGATTGACCTGAACGTATCTTTGTCGTATGCAACATCAACGCCACCTGTTTCGAGAGCCTTTCGAATAAAAGAGAACGTGAAGAGTAACCTGATTACTGCGTCGTCGTTTTCTGCATGATCCAAACCAGACAGTCCCGTGTAAATCATCGGCTTGTTCAAAACTGCCGCGTCGAGCGCAAGTGAGGAGAAAATACTCAAATTGACGTCAGCAAAGTTGAGAAGATTCGCGACGTGATCTTTGTTTGGGAGTGTGTCTGCGGATTCTAGCAAGAGATTCGGGAACTCTTGCTGGAGAGATATATACGCCTCGGGAATACGTTGCGTTGGTCCAAACCGAACGAGGACCATGCTCTCAGGGATTCTCATCGCTTTGATGTCTTCAAGGAGCAGCTTCGTGACGTCCAACTGATGTGGGTGCCAATTGTCCGTTCCGACGAAATACGTGATGAGCTTCTTTTGAGGATCAGCGCCGATTGATTTGAAAAGTTCTTCACGGGTAGCGGATGGAGAAAACTTTGCGTAGGTATCGTATCGCTGACATCCCTCGACATGTATCAGTTCTGCATTGATCGACTTAAGATCAACGAGTTCCTGCTTCATCAGGTCATTCCAGACAAAGATGTGTGCCTGCCGCGGCACCGAGTACAGGCGATTTTCAAAATAGTTCCATGGCAAGTCGACGACGAATACGGGAACTCGATGTTTTCTACCAACGGCAAGCCACGCGATATCGTGTGCATCATGAGAAAGTGTACCCACCACAATACCGTCAGGAGAGTGCTCGCGAAGTAGTCCTTCGAACGATGGCTCTGAGATTGCATACTCCTCGAGGTAGTCAAATAGATTCACCAAAGTACTTCGAAAAGGCCTGAGAAGCATGCGCAAGAATTTCATGACTCGATCCTTCGGGGGGAGAGAGCGAATCAGTGCGTTTGCGGTCGTGCTCATTTCAACCAATTTCGCGTGTTCGTGCTTTGCGGTATCAAGTGCCAATGCATGTTCACGGACCCGGCTCGTTTTTACTAATGACGCGGGCAGTGCGGGCAGTGCTTGGTGGACTACATTTTCGCCAGAAAACTCCTTCGTGAAGTCTTCATCATCCACAAATGGAGAAAGGATCACGATCTTCGACTTTGTTTTCAGAGACGAAAAAATGTCTGAACGAAGAATGGCGTTCGTGCGGTACGCGGTCGGAATAATGAAAAAAAAGGTCTTCATGAAGCGGCGCGATTGTACCACGCTCATGCCAGTGTACCAGTCGCCAGATACATCATTTGGCGTATAATCGAGCTACATGAGAGCGTTAGTAACCGGTGCAACTGGCTTTGTCGGATCGAACCTCGCCTTAAAACTTGCCGACGACGGTCACGACATTATTGCTGTTGGAGCAGCGCACGAGCAGAGGCTAGAACATCCGAACGTGCGCGTTATTTATATGGGCGCTCTCGAGATCCCGTGGGATACGATTGGGGACATTGATGTTCTGTTTCATCAGGGCGCGATTGCTGACACGACGATTTATGATCGAGAACAATTGATACGTGCGAACGTGGAGACGTCAAAAAAATTTTTCGAGTACGCCATGACGCATGGTGCGAAATCCATCGTGTACGCCTCATCGTGCGCGGTCTATGGCGATCTCCCTGGAATTTTTAAAGAAGATGGCCCCGTCAAGCCTTTGAACGCCTATGGAGAATCAAAGGTTGCACAGGATGAATTTGCGAAAGAATTCTGGGCAAAAAATTCTGTTCGCGTGGTCGGCCTTCGGTACTCAAACGTCTACGGCCCCAGAGAGAACCACAAGGGGAGGATGGCGAATATGATCTATCAGCTTGCGCAGCAAATGCAGAGGGGCAATCCGCGCCTTTTCAAAATGGGCGAACAATTGCGCGAATATATTCATATTGATGACGTTGTCCGCGCAAATATTCTCGCGGTGGACTCGAAGGATAACGGCATCGCTAATATCTCATACAGTCCGCCACGTACCTTTAATGATGTCGTCACCGTTTTGAACAGCGTACTTGGCATGAAACGCACGCCGGAATATATCGACAATCCATACGTGGGCAAATACCAGTCACACATTGAATGTGACGTCTCGCGCGCAAAGGAGCTGTTCGGCTTTACCGCCGCAATCTCTTTGGAGGAGGGAATCAAGAGCTACTACGATTCGGGACATCTCGTACCCCGCTGAAGCATAACTTTTTTGATTGCTTCGATCAGAAGGGTTTTGATGGATAGAAGTGTTGAGCGTATTTCAGTCGTTTATCGCGGGCTACCTTTGGTTTCGTGCGTATGAGAGGCTGACGTTCAAGATTTCAAATGGTATTATTTTCATATATGAAAAAAAAGAAAGGAGATTTAAGTAAGGAAGAATTTATCAAGACACTCGACATGCTCTATACAGCTGCTGGTACTGTTAAAGGTCGAAAGGATATGAAGTCGTTCCTGCGCGACCTTTTGACGGAGAGCGAGCGAATAATGCTCGGGCGACGTATTTGGATTGCGAGGCTCCTCCTTAATGGAATAAGTGTCATTGAAATTAGTCACCAGCTCAGAGTGAGTGTGGCAACTGTATACCGGGTGGAGCGCTGGCTCAAGGATCAGTTCACAGGTTACGAAGGCGCGGTCAGGGGTCTTGAGCGTGAGATGGAAAAGCGCGCGCGCATCCGCGAGGCAATCGCAGAACCTTTTTCATTTGTTGCATTAAAGCGTAGGTATCCACTCCATTTTCTGCTGTTCCCTGACCCTAAACCCAAGAAGCGGTACCACGATTAATATATTTTCGAGATTTTCATATATGAAAATATTTGCGAGTTGCTGTTCGTCATTGTTGAGAAGACCATACGTGAGTCGGCAGCGTCCCTATACATACTATACGCAGCAACATCAATGCACGTTTTCCTTACGTGCTTAAAGCACTGTATGCTGCTCTGTTATTGTGTATAGTGGTGTGGAATCAATTTCAAAAATTACTACGTCTTTCATGCTCTACGCGCCGCAGATATACGCTCTCAATGGATTCGCACGAATTTCGTTCAAAAAGGATACGCAAAAGTTTCTTGACGTTGGGTGTGGATTTCGCAAATTACCGGGAGCGGTAGGCGTCGATGCGGACCCTTCAACTGATGCAGACGTCGCACACGACCTTGAAAAATTTCCGTGGCCTTTTGCCGATGGGGAATTTGATCTTATACTTATGTCCCACGTTCTTGAGCATCTCTCTAACACCGCGAAGACCCTTCGCGAGGTACACCGTGTCGGGAAGCCGGGCGCGCGCGTCGTTATTCAGATACCCTATTTTAGATCACCTGACGCTTTTTCTGACCCTACACATAAGCATTTTTTCACGATAGAGTCAGAAACCTTCCTTCTTGCGGAAGGGTATGAACGGGTGGGCTTTTGGATTGGTTGGCCGCACCGATCGAGGAACCCAATAAAGGAGGCATTCAAGCAGTATGTCCACCAACACCCAAAATTTTATGAATCACATCTCTCGCTTCTCTTTCCAACCGAATGTCTTACGTGGGAGCTCGAAGTGAAGAAATAAAGTGTTATGGCAAGCGACAAAACAAAAACGTTGCTCTTTTCCATAAGTGTTGGCGAGTGTTACAAAAATTTTGCCGCGTTTCCGGGAGGCTTGTTTGAACTGCTGGAGGCGGATGTCGTGCGAGGCGCACTTCGAATAATTTTTGTCGTTCCTAAAGAAAAGACTGCGCTTCTCGAGCCAGTTGAAGCATTCGCAAAGCGTCATCCTGATCGGGTCGTCGTCGAAACGGTTACCATAGCTCCAAGAACGACGATACAAAAAATATTTGCCTTTCTCTACTCGTACTTCGTGTACACCGGGACTACAAAAACGCTCGCCACGGTAGGCATGCGGCCGAACGACGCACCAGGCGGAGGTAATCGGTGGCTCGCGCCACTCAAGTTCGCACTATCCAAAACGTTCGGCAGAAGTCGCTGGATTCGTTTTTCTGTAGTCCCTGTTCTCTACCGCTTATTTTTTCCACAACGCCCATTTGCGCAGATCGTCGATACATACGAACCAGATCTTGTATTTGTTCCCGATTTATTTGATCGATTCGACGTCGAACTTTCGCGAGAAGCAATGTACCGGAAGATTCGGCGCGTGGGGATGGTGATGAACTGGGATCACCTCGATAAATATTTCCTCCCCTTTCCCGTGGAGATACTCTTTGCGCAGAGCGATCAAATGCGGAGATTCGCCGTTGAATTTCAGATGTATCCGAACGAGGCGATTAGAATTGTGGGGTACCCGTTTCTCGATTTTGTGGCAAACAAAGAATACCGCGCGCCGCGCGAAGAAATAATAAAAAAGCTTGGATTTTCACCGAACGCGAAATACGTTTTGTATATCGCTGGCAGCATGTATGCGCCCGACGAGCCAGACGTTATCGAGGAGATGATCAAGTGGGCGGACCATAACGAATACGGCGGCGAAGACGTGTACTTTGTCATTAGGCCGTATCCTGGCGGAAGAGGGAAAGATGTGGAATTTGACGAGCAAAAATTCAACGGGTTTGCGAATCATCCGCGCGTATCGTTTCAGATGGAAAAATTCTGGGCCGGATTTGAAACGAACATCGAATTCATGAATATTATGCGGCATGCCGACGTTTTGATTCAGGTATTTTCAACGGCGGTTATTCCCGCAGCGGCCTTGGATCGCCCTATGATAACGCCCTCCTTCGATGGGCATCATCTCCGACCATTTAATCGTTCGGTGAGGAGATTTGAAATGCGAGAGCATTTTAAGGATGTCCTTGAAAGTGGAGGGCAACAGCGCGCGCTGACTTTTGAGGAGCTTAAGGAAAAACTCACGATGTACTTAAAGCACCCAGAAACTCACGCTCGGGAGCGCGAAGATATGAGACAGAAAGTTGTCGGACCTCTTGATGGAAACGCGTCAAAACGCATGCACGAGCTACTCATCAAAGAACTCGATTCATAACGCATGACTGCATCAAGCACTGTACCCCGTATGCGCGCAACCGAGCTCCTTTGGACGCTCTATGGTGAGCATAAAGGATACGTCGTCATCCTTCTGGTTCTTGGCATACTTGGTGGATTTCTCGAGACGCTGGGGATTAGTATTCTCATTCCGCTTTTCTCGCACGTGTTAGACAAGCCTCTCATAGAAACAGGAAATTTCGCCGCGTTTTTCGTGCGGCTTTTTGATTTTTTCCACATTCAGCAACGCCTGAGCGTGCTCTTGCCACTTCTCGTCTCCATTTTTGTGTTTCGAGGTCTCGTCCTCTATAGCTTCAATTATGTTCGCGCACGGGTTATGGGCGATTACGAACGTGCGACACGGACGAGTGTCTATAAAAAATTGCTGCATGCTGACTGGCCATTTCTATCGGCACAACGCATCGGACATGCGGAGAATACGCTCATGGCCGATGTTGATAGGGCGACAAAGCTACTCGCCAATCTCACGAATTCCATTCTTCAGGTATCGAGTCTCGCGATCTACGTCACGGTGGCCATAGCTATTTCTCCAGAGGTGACCGCGGCAACCTTGATAACCGGTGGAGCGCTGCTTTACTTCTTTCGGCCGCTCATTCGCAGGAATCGTGAGTATTCAGCTAAAACCGTCGATCTCAATAAACGGATCGCGCACGATGTCAATGAAAGCATCATCGGAATAAAATCAGTCAAAATCATGAACCGTGAAGACGCATTGAGCGATCGGATGGCGCGCCTCTTCAATTATCTCCGTGATCTGAAAATCAAACGCACATTAATTTCATCCGCGACGACAGAATTCATTCAGCCCGTGAGTGTCATTTTCGTTGTGCTCGTGTTTATCTACGCTTTTTATCGACCCGGATTTGATCTGGCGACATTTGCGGTCGTCATGTTTCTCATTCAACGCATATTCATCTATGTTGATCGAGGGCAGACGCTCATGCATGAGATTAATCAGCAACTACCGCACGCAACGTATTTAGTGAATTTCCTCGGCTTACTTGAAGGTCGAACGACGGGAGTCAATGGCGAGAAGCCTTTCGCATTTGGCAAAGAAATCGTCTTCGATCATGTTTCATTCGTGTATGAGTCGGAACGCACGGTGCTCAAGGACGTAACGTTTTCAATCAAGCACGGTGAAATGGTTGGCATCATTGGGCCTTCAGGCGTTGGGAAGACCACGGTCGTTGATCTCATCATGAGACTTCTTGACCCGTCGGATGGGAAAATTACGGTCGACGGCGTTCCGCTTGACCGTATAAGCACGAAGGAATGGCGCTCCCATATTGGTTACGTGCCACAAGACATCTTTCTCCTGAATGAGAGTATTTTTCAGAATATTCGATTTTTTGACCACTCAGTTTCTCCCGATGATGTCCGTATCGCTATTCGCGATGCGAAACTCGACGAGGTGGTCGCGGCGCTTCCTCAGGGCATAGAGACTAACGTGGGAGAGCGGGGCGTCGCGCTTTCTGCGGGACAACGACAGCGCATTGTTCTCGCGAGAGCTCTTGCTCGGAAACCGGACATTCTCATTCTCGATGAGGCGACGAGTTCTCTGGATGCTGAATCTGAGAGTGTCATTCACGAGGCGCTTGAAGCAATACGCGGAAAAGTCACGGTCATCATAATCGCGCACCGACTTTCTACGATTATGAATGCAGATACGCTGGTAGCACTTGAGGGTGGACAGATCGTCGAGCACGGGACGCCAGATGCGCTACTAAAAAACCCGAAGTCATATTTCTATCGTTTGCGGTCTATGCAAACATGAAAGTTCTCTTCGTCATCCGTTCGGTGAACTTGTTTCACTACTATAAGAGCATTATCACTGCGCTCGCCAAGCGGGGACATGTGGTCGAGATGTTATTCGATGAAAAGTGGAGTACTGCTCATTCTATTGAACCGGTGAAAGAATTCATTGCACGATATCCTGCGTGCACCTACGGATGGTCTCTGCGAAGGCATGGTTGGCTTAAGCCATGTATCTTTCAAGTGCGCGAGCTTCGTAGTTACCGACGATTCCTCATTGTTCCGGGGCAGTCGACGTATTATCGCGACCGATGGCCAAACCACATGCCCTGGTTATGGCGACAGACGCTCAAACGCGTTCCGGGCGCGAAAGCAATATTGAAAACAAAGTTGTGCGGACGCTTCCTCGCATTCATAGAGGACAGCGTTCGACCTGATCCGAGAATAGTCGAGGACATTCGAAAGCATGCGCCAGACATTGCAGTGGTCACGCCGCTCAATCTGCGACTCTCCGAGGATATCGAATATTTAAAGGCTGCGCGCTCTCTAAAGATACCGACCGCGGGCGCTGTGCTTTCGTGGGACAATTTGACCACGAAGGGACTTATGAGCATTTTGCCAGATATACTCTTGGTCTGGAATGAAGCGCAAGTCGAAGAAGCGCGCGTGCATCACCAGATTCCTCCCGAGAAAACTCGAGTCGTTGGCGCTGCAGTTTTCGACCAATGGTTTGATTCAAACCTTTCTGCTTCAGCAGATAGAGAAGTTTTTTGCACGGCCCACGGACTGGATCCCAAGAAGCCGTACGTTTTGTATCTCGGATCGTCTCGCAACATGGCGTACGACGAAACGTGGATTATTAAGAAACTGCGAACAGCGCTCGACGAGAGCGACGATCCTCTCCTTCGGTCGGTGCAGCTCGTGGTACGACCGCACGGGGCTAATTACGCAATCTATAAGGATATAGAAACACCCGGCATTGTGCTGGTCCCCCGTGAGGGAACGCTTCCGAATACGAGGGAGACGCTTCAGCTCTTTTACGATACCGCGTATCATTCTGTCGGCGTCATTATCGGTGCGAACACGAGCGCCATCATTGACTCAATGACCGTGGGGAAGCCAGCGATAGTGTTTCAAACAGACCAGTACCGAAAGACGCAGATGGATACGCAGCACTTTCGGCAACTTCTTGAAATGGAAGTGCCGTACCTGGTGCCAGATACAGTTTCATTCTTAAAGCGCATGTTTTCACTTTTGAAAGGTGACGACCCGAAGCGAGAAAACAGGCATGCATTCATCAAACGGTATATTCGACCGCATGACGTGAGCGCCGGCGAAAAGGCGGCAGACATTCTTGAGGGACTTGCGAAAAAACGCGCGCGCTAGAGCATGTCCGGAAACCTCCCCCTACCTGGAAACCGCTCATTTCCTACTCAACATTTCGTCTCGTCCTCAACGTACTCTCAGTACGCTTCGGACTCCGACTCATGTCTCATGACGGAAATGAACGGTTTCGGTTCGGGTACCGCGGGTTTCCGGACATGCTCTAGTTCAGTTGGCGCGCTTCTGCTACCATTTCTCACATGTCGTACTCAAAAGATCTTGCAGAACATATTCGAGCGGCTTCCGAGAGTCATGCATTCAGCAAATACAAGGAAGCGCGTAGCGCTATTCTTGCGCTCATTGATGAATCCAAATCCGACGCGGGAGCAAGCGATTACTGGAAACAGGAAATTGCAGGGTTCGAGTATCTTTTCGATGCATCCCCGTTGATTATCGAAACATTACGCCATCACTCGTATCACCTCACGGGTCTCTATGAGTACCACTACCGCACGCACCATGCACGCATGAAGGGTCCGTATCGTGAGAAACTTGCGCTCCTCAAAACGCTCGATTCAAAATCACTCCTCGTGCCAGAATCACCCGCGCTCGGCGGGTTTGGGTACGACATAGATGGCGCACTTTATAATCTCGACACGCTGAAATTTTATGAATTCCTTATAGGCCTCGACAAGGCTGGATTCATAGAACCCGTACGGAATGCAGACCGTCCCGTTGTTGTTGAAATAGGCTCCGGGTGGGGAGGATTCGCGTACCAGTTTAAAACGCTTTTTCCGAAAACATCCTACGTCTTGGTCGACTTGCCGCACAGTCTTTTACTTGCCGCGACGTATATCCAGGCACTGTTTCCCGACGCGCATATATATCTTGGCAATTCTATCCAATCATATGCACAGGTGGATTTTTCTCAATACGATTTCATTTTCGTTCCGAACACGGCGTGGGGAACACTACGCAAGCAACGCATCGATCTCGCGATGAACATGATTTCATTTCAAGAAATGACTGATGAACAGGTGCGTTCGTATGTCTCGCGTCTGGCGGATTTTGAGTGTCCTCGACTCTATAGCTTGAATCGCGATCGATCTCCCAACAACAGTGAAATCAGTGGGGTCATCGGCATTATGTCTGAGCAGTATCGCGTAGAGCATGTTTCCGTACTTCCCGTTCCATATCACGTACTCAAAACTCCGAAACTATCGTTTATCGGTTCAGTAAAACATATAGTAAAGCAGGTTATCGGTAGGAAATCGAAACCAATGTCTCGTGAGTATCAACACGCGAGCGGGGTGTTATCAGCATGAATAGAGAGAAATCCGCAGCAAAACGATTCCACGAATTTCTGGCAACGGTTCCAGAGTTGCGAGATCCTACGCATGAGTCTACGTTTTGGGGCCCGCACATCAAGGCGTTCCGTCTCCACGAGCAGCCAAGCGAGGCGGAGGAGCTCGCAACGATTGTGGCAACTTCCGAATTTGGCTTTCGGGAAAAGTCGACGCTTCGTCTCTTGTTCGATGCGACCGTAGCTCGTTTCGTTAATTTTATTGCAACGAGATTGTATTTTCTGAGTGATTCGAAAAGCAAGAAGTATGAACACGCACGAGCGCTTGCCTTTATGCAAAAGAAGGGGCTCTATGCTGACTACCTCTCTTTCACACAAAAATTCGACATTGGCTCCTCGATGCCGTCGGTTCGTCACTACTGGTACTTCTTAACATTGAAGAAATTCTTGAAACCGGAAGAGACTGCCTTGCTTGAAATAGGAAGTGGAGCAGGGAATTTTGCTATCTTTTGCCTAAAAGAATTACCAGTTTCGACGTACGTACTCATTGATCTGCCACAGATGCTTGCGTACGCGGCGTTTCAGCTGCGGCGCTTCACACCAGGGGTGCACATCATATATCCCAACGAATTCAGAGGCTCTATCGATACAGGAAACGGCAAGACCGTTGTCATGCTTACGCCTTCACAAATAGCCATGCTCCCTCCTGCATCAATCGATGCGCTTTTCAATTTTAATTCATTTTCTGAAATGGATAGAGAAGAAATTGCTCGATATCTTAAAGAGATCTACCGGGTCGGAAAGAAGAACGCGCTCACCTATTTGGTGAACCGTATTAAAGCAATGAAGGATATGCAGGGTGTTCCGTATGAGAACAATCCCTATCTATTTCCGTACCGTGCGGATGATGAGATTTTTGCCATGGGTCTTGATGAATTTCACCACTTTACCCGCAGTGGTTTCAACGTAATCCCCGCGGTGACGATTTCGCGCATTGCCCGTATTAACACAGAGAATACGGGAGAGTAGATTAATGAGCGTTAGATTGATAGCATACAGCGATGCGCGTCTCCAGAGGGGTCACTGTACGAACAACCTGTCGCATGTGCGGGAGCGACAAACTACACCAGTTTCTGGATCTCGGTATCCAGCCATTGGCAAATTCATTCGTAAAAAAAGAGGACTTGGATCAGCCTGAAGAAAAATACCCGCTCGAGGTGTACTGGTGTGAGCGTTGCTCGCTTGCACAATTAATTCATGTCGTCAGTCCCGAAATACTCTTTCGCGACTACGTGTACTTCTCAACGGCCATGCCGAAGCTCTCGAATCATTTTAAAGACTACGCAAAGGACGCGGTGAAGCGTTTCGTATCGAAGGAAGGACAGTTAGTGGTAGAGATCGGCTCGAACGATGGCGTCTTGCTCAAGACCATTCAGGACACAGGAGTTCGAGTGCTCGGTGTTGATCCTGCGAAAAATATTGCGACGATTGCGAATGAGCGGGGCATAGAAACGATTCCCGAATTTTTTAACGAACCATTAGCAAAAGGGATTCGTGAAAGCCGTGGGGTGGCGCGCATCATCATCGGCAACAACGTGGTAGCGCACATTGATAACCATCTCGACTTACTCCGCGGCGCTCTCGCGCTCTTGGATGAGGATGGGGTATTTATCTTTGAAGCCCCCTACCTGATCGACATGTTTGATAACCTCACGTTCGACACGGTGTATCACGAGCACCTCTCGTATCTTGCCGTGAGGCCCCTTGTTTCTTTTTTCGCTGCGAACGGTCTTGAGGTGTTTGACGCCCGAACGTCGCCAGTCCAGGGAGTCTCGCTCCGCATGTACGCAGGTCGACCCGGGCGTCACCCTATTTCTCCGTCTGTGAGAGATCTCCAGGAAGCGGAGAAACGTCGTGGACTCGACACATTGGAACCGTATCAAGCATTGGCTCGTCGCATACAGGATCTAAAAGAAGATGTGCGAAAAGAGCTCTGGAATCTTAAAAAAAGCGGCAAGCGTCTCGCGGGGTATGGGGCGCCTGCAAAGGGGAACACGCTGCTCAACTACTATGATATCGGTCCTGACATGCTCGACTATGTCACGGAAACCCTTCCTTCAAAAATCGGGTTATATACTCCGGGCATGCATATTCCAGTAATCCACATTGATGAGGCCCGGAAGAACCCGCCAGACGCCTATTTGCTTCTGGCGTGGAACTACCAGAAAGCAATCTTGGAACAGGAGGAAGCATTTCTAAAAAGCGGCGGGACCTTTGTGGTTCCCATCGGTGACAAACGCACCAACTGAAATCTATGAAAGTACTCGTTGCAGGAGGAGCAGGATATATCGGGTCGCAAGTTGTGCCGCACCTGGCGAGTCTTGGTCATGACGTGACTGTTGTCGATTTATTGTGGTTTGGGAATCATCTACCGAAAAGTATTACCGTTATACAGAAAGATTTGTTTGATCTCGAAGACAAAGATTTGTGGGGGTTTGATGCAGTGATTTTTCTCGCCGGTCTTTCAAATGATCCGATGGCTGATTATTCGCCGGGTCTCAACTTCATAGCAAATAGCGCAGCGCCCACGTATGTAGCCTACATCGCAAAAAAGGCTGGCGTACCGCGCTATATATACGCGGGCTCGTGCTCGGTGTATGGATACACAAAAGATGACGAACTTACATCAGAAGAATCAGAGGTGCGGAGCGTGTACCCGTACGGTATATCCAAACTGCAGGGTGAGCGTGGCGCACTGCTTCTAAACGACGAGCATTTCTCGGTCATTTGTCTTCGCCAGGGAACGGTGTGTGGCTACAGCCCGCGTATGCGCCTCGATCTGATGTTGAATGCCATGTACACACATGCGCTCAAAAAAGGCACGATCACGGTAAATAATCCGAGTATATGGCGACCACTTTTGGCCATGACCGATGTGCTCAAGGTGTACGAGCGCGCGCTTGCAGTTCCACTTTCGGTGAGCGGCATCTTTAACGTGAACTCTACGAACGTCACCGTCGGGGAAGCTGCAGAAGCCATACGCGCTTATTTTGACCGAGTCTACGACAAAAAGATTCATATCGATACCAAGCACGTTGCTGATGTTCGCAATTATCGCGTCACGAACGAAAAAGCCAGAACCATTCTTGGCATTGAATTCAATGGATCTCTCGAATCTATTATAGAAGATCTTCATAAAAACCTGAACGATTCAGTCGATATTGATGACCCACAATATTCCAACATTAAAACGTTTATGGCGCTTTTCCCAAACAAATCATTTCCTGACCCATCCGCAGACAGAGCGAGCGTGGGCACCATAAAAGAAAAAAGTCTCGAGCCTGGATTGGTAAGTATTGGAATTCCTGTCTACAATGGCGCGAATAAGATCCGACCGGCGCTCGAATCGTTTCTCAAGCAGACATACAATAATATTGAAATAATTCTCTCTGACGACGCATCAACTGACGAGACCGCAGCAATCTGCCAAGAGTATGCCAAGCGCGATAAGCGCATTCGTTACATACGGCAACAGAAGAACCTCACCCAACTTCCGAACATCGAGTTCGTGATGAACGCTGCCCGCGGCGAATATTTCGTGCTCGGCGCTGATGACGATTGGTGGGACAAGACATTTGTCGAAAAATTGAAAAATATTCTCGATATGAATCCTTCGTATGGCGCGGCGATCGGCTCTGTGCGTCGCGTTTATACTGATGGAGAAATAGAACGAGAAGTTATTTACTCCGGAGCGTTTGATTTAACCAATCAGTCGTATGCTGAAGTTTTCGACAAGATGTCAGGCAAGTGGCCCACCCATTGGTTTTGCGGCGTGTACCGAACAAAATTGATACAAGACCTCATGAAGAATCCGTTTCCTCAGTGCAAGTCTCACGACCGCGTTTTTATGTGTGAGCTTGCGCTCGCCACGCGCATATTCTCAATTCCGGAGGTGTTGCATCACAAGACCATGTATCGGCAAACGCTTGCTGAGCGCTATAGCGCGCAAAATGTTGGCAAAGTGTTTCGCGATCCTCAGTCGCAAACGAAGTATGTCGTTGCCATGCTCAAACGATTGGTACTCTCGCCAAACATTCCATTGGAGAGGAAACTTCGTCTCTACCCGTACCACCTGAGTCTTTTTGTTTGGCGGAATCGCGTGTTTTTGCGCGAATGGTTCCCGCGGCTCTTTCGGGCCGCTCTGCATATTCGGGCAGGGGTCAGGCGGGCAATAGCTCGCGCTTAGTATGAAAAAAATACTTATTACGGGAGCGGCGGGGTTTGTCGGCTCTCATGTCGTACGACAGGCGCTCGAAAAGGGTTTTGAGGTGCACGCACTCGTTCGCAGAAATTCTTCCCTCGAGCGCATTCAGGATGTTATGGAACGTATCACTATCCATGAGGAATCACTGGAAGACAAAGCGTCACTTGAAGCACTGCTAAAACGAATTGGCGCTGAGGCGGTGATCCACCTCGCTACCTCTCCGATAATGAGCGGCCAGACAGCAGACGCGGAGACGCTTATCAGGACAAATATTGAAGGTACGGTTCACCTTATGGATGCCGCAGCAGCCGTTGGAGTAGATGCTTTCATTCATATAGGAAGCGGTGGAGGGGAGTATGGCCCCAAGGATCATCCTGTTCGCGAGGATGAGCGATGCGAACCGGTCGAACTGTACGCCACGACGAAATTAGCGGCGACGCTCTATGGGCAGGGACTTGCACGACGCACCGGGTTTCCCTGTATGACGTTCCGTATCTTCACGCCGTACGGACCTGGAATTCAAAAGGGGAGGCTCGTCTACAATCTCATCGATAAAACCCTTAAAGGAGAATCCATCCAAATGAGTAGTCCGAAAATTTCTCGCGATTTCGTGTACGTGGAAGATATTCCACCGCTTCTCCTCGAGGCTTTACCGCATGCCAAGGAACACGCGGGTGAAATATACAATCTGGGCAGCGGCACGTCGACGTCACTCAAGCAACTCACCGATGCCGTTTTTAAAGCTCTCGGTAAAGAAACGGAAGTAGCATGGAACGCGCTCCCCGTCTTAAGTTATGACAGCGAAATATGGCAAGCAGATATGAGGAAAACATTTTCAGCGTTCACGTGGCGACCGCAAACCACATTAGAAGAAGGGATGAAGAGAACGATACAATGGATGCAAGCCTCACGCGCATGAAGGTCACTCCACTTCGATTAGCTGGACTCGCTTCCATAACTCCAGAAGTTCACGGTGATTCGCGCGGATATTTTATGGAAGTGTTTAACAAAGACACTTTTACGGACGCCGGTTTACCATTCGACGTTGTCGAGCATAATCAATCGCACTCACAAAAGAATGTTCTCCGTGGACTTCACTTCCAGTATGATCCACCGCTGAGTAAAATAGTGCGCGTTGTACGAGGGAAAGCTTTTTTTGTCGCCGTCGATACCAGAAAGGAGTCTCAAACGGTGGGTGGGTGGGAGGCGCGAGAGCTGTCACCTGAAACAAAAGAATTGTTTTTTATTCCTGCTGGGTTTGCTACAGGATTTTGCGCTTTGGAGGACGACACCGATATTGAGTATTACTTTAACAATCACTACAATCCAAGAGGGGAAACAAACATCGCGTGGAATGATCACCTCATAAACATTTCGTGGCCTATAGAAAATCCGATTCTTTCAGAACGAGATGCAGGAGCGCAATCTCTTAAAGATTGGCTCGCTCGATAAATTTCGACGCAGTTAGAGAATCAAAGGAAAAACGAAGGCGACGAAAAAGGGGATGTAGATAAGCGCAAAGAGCGTCGTCGAGACCACGGCAACGGCCGCTTTTTCGGGGACGGTGTTTAGTTGTGACGCATAGGCAACAGTGTTTGAAGCGAGCGGCACAATCGAAAAGGTGAGCATGATCGGATATACAGAAGCACTAAAAAAATGAAAAGTGTTGATGTCCAACAAGATAAGACTAATCGCTGCAGCGGGCCAGACGAGGAATTTTGATGCAAACGATAAGAGTAGGAATTTTTTGTCTACGTCGCTCCATGCGACACCAGCGAGGCCAATGCCGACAAGCATCATGCCGAGCACGGAGTACGCTCCTCGAAAATGAGCGAAAAGAGTTGACGCGTTTTCATATATGGATATGTGCAGCGCTAGAAACAGGACACCCACAATGAAGGCATACAGCGTGGGAAGCCTCAACACTCGCATGATCGCGTCACGAGGAAGAAAATTTCCGCGTGCGACGAAGTAATAGCCAATAGAATTTTCAAAGAGGGATATGCCGAGAATGAGGAGTACCGCTACCGACAAGTACTGTTCACCAAAAAGTGCGAGGACGAGGGGTAGACCAAAGTAGCCAGCGTTACCTGTGCCCGCGCCAAATGCCAAAATATTCTTTTCTGGTCCCTGCCAATACATTTTTCCAATGTTATAGAACGCGATACTCATGATTGTTGCTAGAGAAAACGATAGAAGCGGCAGGAGCATGATAGACCGATCGGGGGACGCAGTGACCACGCCATTAAAAATGACGAAGGGCACAATAAAAAAAATGAGGAGGCTCGCTATTGATTCTTTGTTGACCTTGAAATAGCGGCCAGCGAGGTATCCAAGCAATACCAGTACGTAAAGAGGGAGAATTTTCGAAATGAGATCGACAAAGAGTTCCATGTGTGGCAACCCAATAGTACACTCATTTTTTGCAGAAAGCGTATACTGACTCTATGAAAATTACCGCAGTCGAGATGCTCCATGCGGACGCCGGGTGGCGTCCATGGTCGTTCGTCAAAATTGAGACGGACGGCGGTATCGTTGGATGGTCAGAATGTACGGACTCACACGGCTCGCCTCGAGGCATGGAGGGCGTCGTGCGCGATATGGCGCCGCTCATCGTCGGGAGAGACCCGGAAGACCTTGATCGATTGCTGTGGGAGATGCACGCGAGAACAAAACAAAGTCCTGGTTCAATTCTTCAGAAAGCGCTTGGTGGGATTGAGAACGCGCTTTGGGATATTGTCGGAAAATCAAAGGGCGTCCCTGTCTACAAACTTTTTGACGGGCCGGTCCGAAAAGAATTGCCGCTCTACTGGTCTCACTGCGGTACGTCGCGCGTTCGTGCTTGGGATGCGATAAAGAAACCGCGTATCAAAACGCGTGACGATGTCATTGCATTCGGCAAGGAGGTTCGTGACTCAGGATTCAAAGCAATAAAGACCAATATCGGCATCTTGGGTGACGAGCCGTACGTGTATATGCCGGGGTTCTTCAAGAGTCCTGGCGATCGCGATGGTCATGTGTCCGCCGGCATTCTTTCGGGGATCGAAGCTTGGGTGAGCGCTTTGAGAGAAGCGGTCGGTAAGGATGTTGCAATAGCACTCGATCTCAATTTCAATTTTAACGCTGGGGCATGCATCACCATCGGGAAAACTCTGGAGCAATATAACCTTGCGTGGTTCGAGATAGACCTGTATGACCCGAAAGCGCTTCGCACCGTGCGCGACGCCATACAGACACCAATCACCTCATGCGAGAACATTCTTGGACTTTCAAATTATCGGCCGTATTTTGACGCTGGTTCGATGGATGTGACGTCGGTGGATATCATTTGGAATGGATTCAGAGAGTCGGTTGAGATAGCGAAAGAGGCGGGAACACGCGGTATGGAAGTTGTTCCGCATAACTATAATGGTCATCTCTCGACCATGATCAGTGCGCATTGGGCGGCCGTCCTCGAGAACGTGAAGATAATGGAGTACGACGTCGATGACGTTCCATGGCGAGATTCACTATTCACTGATATCCCCGCGGTTTCGAATGGAGTAATGACGTTGAATGATAAACCTGGATGGGGATGTGATGTGCGAGAGGATGTACTAAAAGAACACCCATGGCCAAAAAGCTAACGGTTGGCATACTTGGTGTCGGCGCAATCGGGGGCCTCATTGCGGCCGCAGCGGCCGCAAAGGGTTATGCGGTGACGTGCATCACGACAGAGGAACGCGCTGAAAAGCTGTCGAAGGATGGTCTACCGTACCGCATCGCCTTTCTTGGTGAAGGCACCGTACGACCAAACGTGGTCACTGAACTCCGTGAATCCCCTGACATCCTCATTGTTACGGTGAAGGCACCGCATTTGGATGACGCATTGAAGAGAGTTGAACACATCGCTCCCACGGCGCAAGCAGTATCGCTTTTGAATGGGACTGGGCATCTCCAAAAAATACGTGATGCCCTCAAATGTTCGGTGTCTGTGGGGACGATTGGACACCTTGAGGCGTACCGGGAGGCCGATGGCGTCGTTGTATCCGCGTCGCGTGCGCCTACCGTTGAGCTTGCAACAGAACGCGGGGCTTCCGCTGACGAGGTAATAGAATTTTTTGAATCGATAGGTGTTCGTGTAGAGACATTTCCGAATGAGGTCGACGTTATTTGGAGAAAACTATCCCGACTCGGTCCGCTTGCGGCAGTGACTGCGGCCAGCAAAAAAAGTATTGGAGAAGTTCTAGAGGACGATGCGTGGAGAGCGCGACTCGACGCTGCTATCGATGAAACAGCGGCCGTGGCTCTTCACGCCGGGGCCTCGGTTGATGCGGCAGCAAATCGCGATGAAATGAGAAAATATCCACCGACGCTGACGACATCTTTGGCTCGCGATATAGCAAAACATGAAGCAGGCGAACTTGATAGTATTGTCGGCTCAATTGTCGCAGAAGGCGAAAAACACTCAATTCCAGTAGATACAATGAGAGAACTCTACGCCCTGTTGCAATCGTCTTTGAAACTCACCGGCTCGTAGCTTAGTATATGAACACAATGGACAACGCACAGCCTCAGATACTCGCGATCATCGGCGCCCGCTCTGGGTCAAAGGGAATACCGAACAAGAACATCAAACCGCTTGTCGGCGTTCCGCTTCTTGGTAGATTGGTTGAGAAGGCGAAAAAATCGAAACACGTCTCACGGGTTTTTGTTTCTACCGATTCAGAGGAGTACGCAAATCTTGCGAAATCGTTCGGGGCGGAGGCAACGTTTTTGCGACCCGCAAACATTTCAGGGGATACCGCTACCGACTATGAGTACATTCGCCACGTCGTCGACGAGCTGAAACGAACGGAGGGTTATGTGCCGGACGTGGTGCTTCGCCTCATGTGCACCGTACCGTTCCAGATTACCGCTGATATCGATGGCGTCATTGAAGTATTGCAAAACGATGCCGACGCTGACTCAGGCGTCGTCGCCGCCGAGGGGCATCAACATCCTAAGAAAGCGCTCAAGATAATAGAAAAGAACGGGATACGCCGTCTCGCGTCGTACATGACAGGTTCAACAGAGGAAGTGGAGCCGCTACCGCGGCAAGGATACGAAAAGCCTTACTTTCGAGCAAATATCATTGCGTCGCGAATGCGCGCGATTGAGAAAGGCTCATTGACGGGAGATTCAGCCGTTCCGTATATTATCCCGATGGAGCGTTCGCTCGACATAGATACGGTGACTGATTTTCTTACTGCAGAGAAACTGTATCCGAACTTTGACGAGGGATCGGGGAAATTTCGACTCGACCATGAGTAGCACGCAACCGAAAACGATTCTCATGCCTATTTTCAATGGCCTTCGCGCGAGGAATTTTTTTCTGACGGACACATTCGATGAGCTGTTAAAAGCGAATATCCGCATTGTCATTCTCGCGCCGTCACATAAGATCGATTTTTATCGCAAGCATTACGCGCACGAACTGGTCGTTTTTGAGGACTGGAAAATGGTGAAGGAGCCATGGCAGGGGAAAAAGCTTCATAAAATTGCGTTCAGTCTCCTTGATACCGGGACGATCCGCGCAAAGCAGTACATGTTTTACGTTCGCCATAAAAATTTCCTGAAGTTTCTTCTCCAACGCATGGTCACCGTCGTATTTGGAAATCGAAGGCCGTTGCGTCTTTTCGTACGCTGGCTTGATCAATTCGTTCCGTTGAACAAAGAAATGGTTGCGTATCTCAACAAATACAAGCCGGATCTTGTTATCGCGCCAGACATAATTCTTTCGACGGATCGCATTACGCTTCGTGCGGCAAAGCGGCTCGGTTACCCGACGCTTGGCATGGTTCGTTCATGGGACAATTTAACGGCTAAGGGTGTCATACAATTGATCCCTGACCACTTGGTGAGCCAAACAAGTCGAATGAAAGGTGAAGCGATTCATTACGGTGATATGAAGGCGGAAAATATCTCGGTCGTTGGCGCACCGCAGTTTGATATTCATTTCAAACCAACACGACTGACGCGTGAACAATTTCTCGATTCACTTGATATTCCCCGTGACCGAAGGTTGGTCCTGTGCGCTCCATTTTTTGGCGAATATTCTACGAAGTCAGGCATGCAAATTGTACGAGACCTCGCACAAGCAATCGACGACGGGAAAATTCCCAAGGATGTGCATCTTCTCGTTCGCTACCGACCTGAGGACTACACTGACGCTGCGACCGTTTTGCAGCACTCATTTGAGCATCCTCATGTGACTATTACGCGTCCAGCCAGTCGGTCATTCCGAGATGCTCATGGAAAGGCCGATTTTGAGTTCACGATAGACGATCTGTACGTCATGGAGCATTCGCTTCGTTACAGTTCGCTCTCAATAAATACAATTTCGACGTTTACCATCGATGCGGCAGCAATCGATTGTCCGGTTATCAATGTGCGTTACGACGCGGATCCAGAGACTCCACCGCCTTTCAGGGTAGAACTTTTTTCGCATTACGATCACTACCTTATCCTGGAGAAGACCGGTGGCGTGCGACTCGTGTACACGCCGGATGAACTGCTTCGCGCCGTGAACGAGTATCTTCAAGATCCATCGCGCGATCGGGAGGGAAGGGCACGCATTCGCGATGAGCAGATAGAATTCACCGATGGGAAATCGGGAGCGCGAACGGCGGAAGCTATCGTTGCACGACTTAAGGTTGTGGCACCGTAATACCTATGGCATCAAAGCGAGCACTCATTACAGGAATAAGCGGTCAAGACGGATCGTATCTTGCCGAATTGTTACTCAAGAAAGGATACGAAGTGCATGGGCTTATACGTCGCTCGAGTCGAGATCCGTTCGTTCGCCTGCAGCACATAAAGCAATCTATTGTTCCGCACTACGGCGACTTGAGGGACCGAGGAGCACTCGAGCGCGCTGTCTCGAAGAGTCAGCCGGACGAGGTCTACAATCTCGCCGCGCAATCAGACGTCGGTATCTCATTCATGGTTCCCGAGGAAACATACGAAATTAATTACGCAGGTGTGGGACGATTGGCGCAGGTCATTCTCGATATAAAGCCGTCAGCACGTCTGTATCAAGCGTCGACGTCCGAGATGTTCGGTGATACGCTGCCGCCTCAAAGTGAAACATCCCCGTTCAATCCGGTGTCGCCGTATGGCATAGCGAAACTAAGAGCACATGAGGATTATGTAGTCGGATATCGTGAAAAACGCGGTGTGTTTATCGCGTCTGGCATTCTCTTTAATCACGAGAGTCCACGGCGCGGTGAACATTTTGTCACGAGGAAGGTCACCATATCATTTGCAAAAATAGCTGCAGGCATCCAAGAATCAGTTGAGCTCGGTAATCTTGATGCGAAGCGTGACTGGGGATTCGCGGGAGATTATGTGGATGCAATGTGGCGCATGATGCAGCGAGATGTTGCCGAGGATTATGTGATTGGTACCGGCAAAGCGCATTCCGTACGAGAACTGGTAGAGGAGTGTGCAAAGGCGTTCGGTCTGAAATTACACTGGGAGGGAAGTGGCGTGAAGGAAGTGGCGAAAGACGATACGGGTACCGTTCGCGTCCGGATTAACGAAAAGTTCTACCGACCAAAAGAAGTAAATTCGCTGTTGGCAGATGCCCACAAAGCTGAACGCGATCTTAAATGGAAACCTGAAACGACGTTCCGAGAGCTTGTCACGATGATGGCTGAATCCGATCGTACTGCCCAAGAGAATCGAGCCACACATTAATCCATGATATAGTAGGCCGCATGAAATCCGATGCTCTTTTTCGCTTTGTCATCATCGCGGGACTCAGCGCCCTCACCCTCGTCCCTCTCTATGTAGCGAACACAAGCTTTTTCCCTTTTATTACGGGGAAAAATTTTGCATTTCGTATTGGTGTCGATATCTTGTTTGCGCTCTGGGCAATGCTTGCCCTGAGAGATACGTCGGTTCGACCAAAACCGATGCTCATTCTGTATGTTGTTGGCGCGTTTGTTCTCTCTCTTGGAATCTCGGCAGTCCTTGGCGTGAATTTCGATAAGAGCTTTTGGTCAAATTTTGAGCGCATGGAAGGGTGGATTGGCCTCTTTCATCTCGGTTTGTACTTCTTTCTGATTGCGGCCATGTTCCAAGGCGAGAAGGCGTGGAAATACTTTTTCAATACAACGATTACCGTTTCCGTGCTCATTGGCTTGTTTGGCTTTGCGCAACTTGCTGGCTTTACGGTCATTAACCAGGGCGGCGTTCGTGTCGACGCAACGTTGGGCAACGCGACGTACCTCGCAGTCTACATGCTCTTCCACCTCTTTATTACGGCCCTCGCCGCTTTCAAATGGGGGTTGCGTTCGCGGATGCTCCAGCTTTGGTACGGAGCAGCATTCTTTGTACAGGCGGTCATACTGTATTTCACCGCGACGCGTGGCACGATACTCGGTTTGATTGTCGGTATTTTTGTTACGGGACTCGTACTGGTTTTCTTCTCCAAAGGGAATGCTGCGCTCAAGAAGTATGGAGCCGCAGTACTTATTGGGGTAGTGCTCTTGATTGGCGGGTTTCTGCTTATTAAAGACACGTCGTTCGTCAGAGAGAACGAAACACTTGGACGGCTCGCATCAATTTCATTGTCTGAGGGGGCGACGCGTTTCACCGTGTGGGGAATGGCGTTTCAAGGATTTCTCGAGCGGCCAATTTTTGGTTGGGGGCAAGAAAATTTCAATTACGTATTCAATCAGTACTATGAACCGTCCCTCTATGCGCAGGAGCCGTGGTTTGACCGAGCGCACAACGTTGTTCTCGACTGGCTCATCGCGGGCGGCCTTATAGGTTTTCTGCTCTACCTGTCCGTCTACGCGGTCACTTTCTGGTACCTGGTGCGTCCGCAATCAACCTTTCCGCTCATAGAACGCGCGCTCATTGCAGGTCTCATTGTGGCGCATGCCATTCATAATCTTTTTGTTTTTGACAACCTTATTTCATACCTGTTTTTCCTAACCATCATTGCCTACGTGGCGTACCAAGCGCACGACGTTCCAGCGACTACCGAGCAGCGCCCTTCGCTCGCGCTTCCGCAACATGCATTTATCGTTGGCGCGCCAATAATTATTATCCTCTTATGTATCGTCGTCTATTTCGTGAATGTGCCGGGCATAGCAACCGCCACAGGGCTCATTGACGCTATTCGTCCACAGCCGGGAGGTGCTGTAGAAAACTTTGAGAATTTTAAGGCGCTTTCGGAAAAAACTACCGGATTGGGAAGGCAGGAAGTGCGCGAGCAGCTCATTCAGTTCGCCCTACAGGTGCTCAGATCAGATTCACCAGATCAGGCTTTCAAACAGCAGGTTGTGGAATACGCAATAGAAGAATTTAAGGACGAGATAGCGAACAATCCAGAAGATGCTCGCCTCAGACTCTTTCTCGGCTCACTCTATCGGCAGATTGGTCTTGGAGATCAAGCGCTCGCGGAACTGACGAAAGCGTTAAAGCTTTCCCCACAAAAGCTTACGACCTACCTCGAACTCGGAGTTCTCTATCACGATGCGAGTGATATTTCGGCGTCTCAGGAATGGTTTAGGAAGGCGTTAGAACTTGAGCCGCGATATGACCTCGCGCGGAGCTTCTATGCGGTGACTGCTATAGAAAGTGGGGACGATGCTCTCCTTAAGGAAATATTGCTCCCACGATACGGGACCATTACACCGGACAATGACTATATTCTTCAGGCATACGTTGCGAAGAACGATGCAGCAAGTATTGTAGGGGTATTGGAGAGTCGCGTGGAAGGAGATCCAGAAAACGCCGACGCTCGCTTGCAGCTCGCGTCTGCATACGTAGAAGTCGGGAATCGCCAGGCCTCTATAGAGCAGGTTCGAAAAGTTATTGAATTGAGGCCGGACTTTAAAGAACAGGGCGAAGGATATATTCGCGATATCGAAGCAGGACTCAAGCCGCAATAGAGTTGTTCCGCAAGCTCGTTCATGGTACAGTGCTGGCTGTGAGTGCTAGTAATTGCTAGCTCTTCGAAAATCTACATAAGATCCCGCCTCGGCGGGATTTTGTGTTTTTCTAGAAAAAGGAGGAGGTATTGCCGCTATCTGAAATCATAGTTACAGTGGTGGTGTTGCCCGCAGTGTGCGGCTGGCGGCGGCACTCACATAGATTTTTGCTTGGAGCTCGCACCCGTCGGTCGCACACTGAGGACAACGTCGTATATGAAAATAGAGGAGTATATCCCGCTTTTACGGTTGACGACCATGAAAACAGGCGGCGCGGCGCGGTATGTCGTTACCGCGTCAGGTGAGCACGAGGTGAAGACTGCGGTACAATTTGCTGCCGAAAAAAAACTTCCGGTGATACCTCTCGGGGCGGGATCGAATATGCTTGCGCCTGACGATGGGGTAGAAGCGGTATTTATGAGGATGAGTGATGAAATAGGTATTCATCGCTTTGAAGAGGTAGGGGGAGGAATTCAGATACTGGTCAGCGCTGGAGTGCCATGGGACTCGTTTGTCGATGAAGCGGTTTCGCGCGGTTGGTGGGGGATAGAGAATCTATCTGGTATACCGGGGACCATTGGAGCGGCCGCTGTTCAGAACATTGGAGCGTACGGCATGGCGCTCAGTGAGTCTGTTGTAGAAGTTTTTGCGTATGATCTTAAGGAGCATGCGCTAAAAACGTTTTCTCATAGAGATTGTCTCTTTGGGTATAGAACCAGTGTTTTTAAGGAAGAGAGGGACCGATACTTTATCGCACGTATTCGATTTCGATTATCCACAACCGCAGCACCACGTCTGTCGTATCGAGATATCACAGAGCACTTTACTGATACGAACGAGGAACCATCGCTCTTAAACATTCGCCATGCTGTGCTCGCGATACGAATGAAGAAATTTCCACCACTCGATACATACGGCACGGCAGGTTCATTTTTTATGAATCCGGTGCTTCCAGAGGCAACCGCTTTGACTCTAAAGGAAAGGTTCCCCGGGATGCCGCTCTTTTCGATGCCAGAGGGAGGAGTAAAAGTACCGCTCGCATGGATTCTCGATCGGGTACTCAACATGAAAGGAGAGCGCGTGGGCGGCGCATTTCTTTGGAATCAGCAGCCAATTGTTATTGCAACGGAAACTGGCGCAACGACGCGCGATGTTTTGATGCTTGCTGATCGAGTTCGCTCGTTGGTGAAAGAAAAAATTCATATCGATATACTTCCTGAAGTGCGCACCGTATTCAAATAATTTTATTTTTTTATAAAAAAGTTTTCATATATGTTATCCACATGTACTGGTTGATTGTGTGGTGAGATGTTTTATGCGCTACATAATGATGAGAGCTTGTATGGCGACGCAGGAATAATGTTTGCACAACGCATTGTTCCAGGTCAGGCGTAGAGCGCATGTACAGGTCGTTATTTGTCCTAAAGCAAACTCATATGGCAAAAAAGCGAAAGGCGAAAGCGGCAAAAAAGACGAAGACAAAGAAGCGAACTTCGAAGCGCCGCAAATAGTTTCCGTAAGAAAAAAAGCTTCGATACATTCGAAGCTTTTTTCTTTTTATATCAGGCATCGCTCATGCAAATGTGCTAGGATGCCTTACCATGCTTGGCTTCGGGAAGCTGTTTACATCGGCAAGCCCTCTCTTAGGGAAAGCACAAGAGGCAGTCCTCGCCGTTAATACTTTTGAGGCTGCCATGAAGGCGCGGTCACTTGATGAAATTAAGGCCTTAACGAGCGACTTTAAGGATCGCGTAGCCAAAGGAGAGCATCTTGACGACCTACTCCCTGAGGCGTTCGCGGCTGTGCGCGAAGCATCGCTTCGAACCCTTGGGGAACGACATTATGACGTGCAAATAATCGGTGGGTATGTACTCCATAACCACGCCATTGCCGAGATGCGCACTGGTGAAGGTAAAACGTTGGTCGCAACGCTCCCTGCTTATTTGAATGCACTCACCGAAAGAGGTGTCCACATTATTACGGTGAACGATTATCTCGCGAGACGCGATGCGGTATGGATGGGACAGATTTATGCCGCGCTCGGACTGAGCGTCGGCGTTATCAATCATGACGCATCGTATGCGTACGATCCGTCGCATTCAGAAAAAGATGAAGCGCGAGACACGCTCGGATCGTTTAAAGTCATGCACGAATTTCTTCGTCCCGTGTCCAGAAAAGAATCATACGCTGCTGACATTACGTACGGCACGAATAACGAATTTGGATTTGACTACTTGCGAGATAATCTTGAATACGACGCAGTTAATCTCAGGCAACGCGATCACTACTACGCTATTGTCGATGAAGTAGACTCGATACTTATTGACGAGGCGCGCACCCCATTAATTATTTCGGGTCCTGCAAAGGATCCTGAAGCGTTGTATCAGACGTTTGCAGCTATCGCGAAATCGCTCAAAGAAACTGAGGACTATACCGTTGATGAAAAGATGCGCGCCGTCATTATTACCGACTCTGGGGTAGAGAAGGCGGAGAAAGCACTTGGCATAGAAAATTTGTACGCTGAAGGCGGTGCAAAGATGGCGCACCACTTAGAGTCCGCAGTAAAGGCGAAGGCGCTTTTTATGCTCGACAAAGACTACGTTGTAAAGGATGGCCAGGTAGTCATCGTTGATGAATTTACGGGACGTTTGCAGCCGGGGCGTCGGTGGTCCGAAGGTTTGCATCAAGCCATTGAAGCGAAGGAAGGGGTAACCATACAAAAAGAGAGTCAGACTTACGCGTCGGTGACGTTCCAAAATTACTTCCGTATGTACGAGAAGATTGCAGGCATGACGGGAACGGGGGAGACCTCAGAGGAGGAATTCAGGACTGTGTATGGCTTGGATGTAGTCGCCATTCCAACGCATCGACCGACGGCGAGAGACGACCAACATGATCTTATATTCCAAAATGAATCGGGAAAATTCAGAGCGATAGCGAAAGCGGTTGCTGAGCGTCACGCGAAAGGGCAGCCGGTCTTAATTGGCACGACGTCGATTGAAGCAAATGAGCGTCTCGCGGCCGTTTTACGCGTCGCAGGCATTCCGCACGAGGTCATGAATGCGAAGAATCATGAGCGAGAAGGGGAAATTATTGCGCAAGCCGGACGAAAAGGAGCAGTGACGGTTGCGACGAACATGGCGGGGCGAGGTGTGGACGTAAAACTCGGCGGCAATCCTGCGACCAAAGAAGCGTACGAAGCGGTGAAGAATCTGGGGGGGTTGTTTGTGGTGGGTACTGAGCGTCACGATGCTCGGAGGATCGATAATCAGCTTCGCGGTCGCGCGGGTCGTCAGGGTGACCCCGGCGTTACACAATTCTTCGTATCGCTCGAAGATCGATTGATGCGCGTTTTTGCATCGGATATGGTGAAGAAAATGATGGGAAAACTGGGTATCCCAGAAGATGAACCCATTCAGAGCGGCATGGTTTCTCGTTCTTTGGAGTCTGCGCAGGAAAAGATTGAAGGAGTGAATTTTGATTCTCGGAAGCACGTTTTAGGATTTGATGATGTGTTGAATCACCAGCGCGCGGTGATATATAAGAAGCGGCATGCGGTTCTCACTGGTGGACCAGATGAAGTCATTGCTATGGCGCGCGAACACATGGATGCTGCGGGAGCGGACGGCAGCGTTCTCGACGCCAAGGAGCAAGCATTAGGTCGAGATGCATTCGTGATTGCGCTCAGGCGTCTTCTTTTGCAGGCATATGATATGTTCTGGATTGAGCATCTCGAGACGATGGATCACTTGAGAGGGTCGGTAAATCTCCGGTCGTATGGCGGCAGAGATCCATTCATTGAATATCGTCGTGAAGGATTACGTCTCTTCAGAAACCTCGAAGAGTCACTCTCAGTCTTTGTCGCAGAGTCCGTTCCCCGTGTCGTCCCCGCATCGTCCAATCCGCAAAAAACGGTGCGCCTCGTCGCACCTGTTGCCCAAAAACTTGGTCGCAATGATCACGTGAAGATAACGAACGGCACCGAGACACGCGAAATGAAGTACAAGAAGGCGGAAGCTCTGCTATCCCAAGGTTGGAAAATCGTGGAGTAAAACAAGCCGCCCGTTCGACAGTCCCCCGGACTATCGAACACCCCGCCCCAAAGGGGACGGGGTGTTGAGCGGGCGGCACCGGGGTGTTTTTCTAGGCAGAGAATCGGCCGCCGCCGATACTGGTTTACCCTCAATGCCCCGCGGCATAGCCGCGGGGCATTGAAACCTAGTAATATACAATAGATATATGTTTATAGAACTTATTGCGCGTTTCCTTGGAACTATTTTTGCGGTTCTCCTTGCGGCCTACATAGTCCCCGGGTTTACCGTCGATAGTTTTTATACGGCAGCAATTGTTGCGGTAATCCTTGGCGTATTGAATGTGACCATTAAACCGATCCTGATCCTTTTGACACTTCCACTCACCATACTTACCATGGGGCTGTTCACTTTTATTATCAACGCGCTTCTGATTCTTATTGTTTCTAGTTTCGTAGAAGGGTTTAGTGTCGCAGGGTTCGTCCCAGCGCTAATCGGTGGCGCGGTCATTGCACTCATTGGCTGGGCATTGCACCGGCTCACCTAAATGGCTTTTGTCGATGAATTGAAGATTTCCGCGAGCGCAGGGAGAGGCGGCGATGGCGTCGTCCGCTGGCTTCACGAGAAAGGGAAGGAGTTCGGTGGACCCTCAGGAGGGAACGGTGGGCGCGGGGGCGATGTCATTTTTAAGGCAATTCGAGATTTAAATGTTCTCTCTCGTTACAAAGGTCGTTCAAAATTCAAGGCTGGACGCGGCAATGATGGTGGTAGTAAGAATATGTTTGGGAAAGCAGGGGAATCAGTCGTCATCAATGTACCAGTGGGATCTGTTATTACATTGCAATCGAGCGGGCGCAAATTTGAATTGCTTAAGGATGGTGAGGAGGTTATAGCATTGCACGGTGGCAATGGCGGGCGCGGGAATGCTGAATTTAAATCGTCAACAAATCAGTATCCGGAAGAATCGACGCCAGGTAAGGAGGGAGAGTCGGATTCATTTACGATAGAACTGAAGCTCATCGCCGACATCGGACTTATTGGGCTGCCAAACGCAGGGAAATCATCGCTTTTGAATGCGCTCACGAACGCAGGAGCAAAGGTGGGAGATTACGCGTTTACTACGCTAGACCCCAATCTCGGCGCATTCTATGGGTACGTCATTGCCGATATTCCAGGGCTTATTGAGGGTGCTTCGTCGGGAAAAGGGCTTGGAGATAAATTTTTAAGACACGTCTCGAGAACGAGTATTCTGGTTCACTGTATTTCGTCTGAGCAAGAGGATATGTGCGCAACGTACCAATCAATTAGAAATGAATTAAAGTCGTTTGATCCGTCACTGCTCGACAAGCGCGAGATAGTGATGATCACGAAATCCGATCTTGCGTCAGAGGCGAAATTGGCTGAAAAAGTCCATGCGTTGAAAAGTTGTGGCGTGGATGCAGTGCAGGTCACGGTTCTTGACGATGCTGAGGTGAAAAAACTTTCTGATATGCTCACCCATACGCTGAGAAATTGACAAATTTGTTTCAAGTGTTATACATTCCGCATGAGAGAACCCACGCCGGATAAGCGATTTGAAAAAAAGAATCCAAGGAAGATCTCTCAGGAGATAAGTTCCAAGCGTAGTGAGAGGCTGACACAATTCTTTGACCCAATAATAAAGCAGTTGGATACAGAATTGCGCTTACTGATTCTTTCTGAATTCTTCTATTTTGATACACATGAAAGAAAATCGAAGATTGTAATGGCGCTGAGTGAAATTAGGACCATAGTTGATCTTGCAGCACGCACGCTCACAGAGGAACGAGTAGGCTACATGCCTTCGCAAGAACTTCTTCACGAGCTCAGCAGAAGAGAACGAGGACTGCTCGCATACTTAATGAGCCCGATGTATGAGAAGCCAGACGAGAAACTACACATAATCGAAATTAAGCATCATGAGTCATCACCTGAAGGTCGTGTGACGCTGGTGAGCCGCTTTCCTGGAAATGCGAATATGATGATCCCCGTTATTGATGAATTGATGGGGGATGTAGGGAGGCCTGTGCAGGTGACCGCAATCACTGATGGCAAGGCTCGCAAATCACTTGAAGAGAAGTACAAAGGCAGGACAATGAATAAGCAAACCGATAATGAATTTTTTGCGCTCAATCATTATGAGGCTGTTGGCGGAGCCGATGTAGTTTTTCTTGATGCTGCATCGGGGGATACGCTCTCAGTGTTCATGGCGGCGACATTCGCGGCTGAAAAAAAAGGGAAGGCACCAAAAATCATTATCGTCCATGACGCATACACATCCACGATGCGCATCTACGACACGCTCAAGGAGTGGAATCTGTTGGAGCCAGATCTCATTAGCGCGATCTGTGTCATGGACGAATGGCAGAAGGAACAAATCACTAAAAAATACCCGGAGCTTAAGGAACGAATCGAAATTACTGGACAGCCCCTGTTTGATTCCATGAATGAGAGCGAGGTCAAAAGTACGAGAAAGAGAGTCCGATCCACACTTGAGTTAAAAGAGGGGGACGTACTCGTATCGGTCATGTTTACCGCTGATCCACGGGTAGGTGAAATGGAGGCGATGGCTGATGAACTTTCTAAGCTTGACGCGTCACATCAGTCCAGGCTTTGGATCGCGGTGCGCAGACACCCAAGGAATAAACCGAGCTATGAAGCGCTAAAGGAGATCTTTTCTTCAAGAGGTTTGCGTACTAAAGATACGATGAGTGGGGAAAGAAAATTTGAAACCGAGGAGGTGCGCGTTGCCTCTGACATAGTATTGAACACCCTATCAACCGAGGGCACGGCGGCGGTTGCATATGGCATTCCTGTTGTGCATGTCGTTGATGAGAAGTTTGGCGAGTTTCCACCCGATACGATGAGAGACGTGCCTCCTGCAGAAAGTGGCGCCGCGGTTCTTCTCGAGCATGTGGGCGATCTCGTCAAAACGATCGAGGATCTCATGGATCCAGAGAGTGAAAGATCAGTATCAGTTCGCGAAGCTCAGCAAAACCATCCGCTTCGCGCGCAAAGAGGCAAGAGTGCTAAAAATGTGGCTCATGTGGCTCGCAGGCTCCTTGGGCACCCTGCAAAGGCTTGATATTCCATAGAAATGATGTCGTTACCGAAATGTGACATTTGTGGTAGTATCCAATGAATATGGATAACTCGATAAGCTCGCCCTTGTCGCCGTGGCTCGAGCGTCTAAAAGGCCTGGCTTCCTGGGTAGATCTTGGACGTCATCGGGTAGGGAAGGGACATGCAACCTATTTTATTGCTGAAATTGGCAATAACCACAACGGCGATTACTACCTTGCGAAGAAATCAATTGAGGAGGCCGCTAAAGCGGGCGCGCACGCGGTCAAATTTCAGAAACGGTTCATAAAGGAAACTTTTGCGAAGGAGCTTCTCGACAAGCCGCAAACAAAGGAGAACATCAAAGGGCGGACGTACGGTGAATATCGCGAGGGTCTCGAACTTTCTTTTGACGATTTCGTAAAGCTCAAAAATCTCGCAGACTCGCTCAATGTTTCTTTCTTTGCGACGCCATTTGATCGGAAGAGCGTCGATTTTCTTGAGAGTGTTGGTGTCCCGTTCTATAAAATTGCGTCATTTGATCTCACGAACTTGCCACTTCTCGAGTACGTGGCAAGGAAGCGCAAACCCGTCATCCTCTCGACTGGTATGGCGACACAAGAAGAAGTTGATGAAGCGGTCGCGACAATCCTGCAACATAATTCTCAACTCATTATGCTTCATTGCGTATCGGTCTATCCATCGCCCGATGAGCATATCAATCTTGACGGGATGCTGACGATGCAGGAGCGCTACGCGCCAATTCCTGTTGGGTACTCGGGTCATGAGCAAGATTACCTGCCAACACTGACGGCGATCGCTCGCGGCGCCAGCGTTGTGGAGCGCCATTTCACCTTGTCGAAGCTATTGCCTGGGCCTGATCATGAATCAGTAAGCCTCGACCCGCATGATTTTTCGGGGATGGTAAGAGATGCTGAGCGCATTCGGGCAATCTCCGGAGTACCCAACAAGCGAATACTCGATGAGGAAGTCGGGACCAGAAACAAGCACTCGAAAAGCATTGTCGCCCGCGTGGCGATACCGAAGGGAACGGTGTTCACCAATTCCATGCTTACCGTGAAAAGCCCTGGTCACGGTCTTAAACCACGAGAAGTGAGTCGACTGATCGGGCAGAAAGCTGCAGTCGATATTTCTGAAGACACCATTATTCGGGCAGACGACGTCGTATGGAATGAAAAAGTAGAATCACCGAGAAAATCTGGAGAGAAGTTTGAACGCAAAGAAGTGTAATGCGATCCTACATCTCCATAGAGTGACCTACGAGAGAAACCTATATAATTTATGTATGCCAACAGTACAATTTCTTAAGCAGCAAGTCTGGTCACGTGATTGGGGAGAGGAGCACCTCGTGATCCACACCGAAAGATTCACGGGGAAGCTCCTGAAGATGAAGAAGGGTACTCGCGGAGGTTTGCAATACCACCAAAAAAAAGATGAGGCAGGCTACCTCATTTCTGGAGAGATGAGTGTCGAGTACGATGATGGTTCAGGAAAGTTACTATCGCGGAAGCTCGGTCCCGGAGATAGTCTCTACATCCCGCCAGGCGCGGTGCATCGAGAGACGGCGCTCACGGATTGCGTTATATTTGAGATTTCGAATCCTGTCTTCAATGATCGCGTTCGTGTGGAGGAGAAATACGGTGAGAAGATCGAAAGTGGGATGCCCTCAACAAAGCTGGAAGACGTAAAAGAAGGGGGTCCCCAAGTGCTCGCGGAACTCCTGTCGAATCCGCAGTATCAGCTCAAGAAGTGAGCTATCTCTGAAAGACGCGTGATCATATGAGGAGTGGGCGAATCCCACTCCTTTTTCTTACCGTAGGAGCTTCCGCTGAAACGGATGAATGCGCAGCCGAACGACTGCGCCGCCCTGTAGTCGCTCTCCAAGTCCCCGATAAAAAGTACCTCTGACGGAGACACTGACTCATCCTGTGCGGCGATGCGGAGGTTATCGACCTTGCTCGTATCCCTGTTCGCGGGATTCTTGCCGAGTACCTTGCGGAAGTATGCATCGATGCCGAGCTTTTCCACGATGCTCGTGAGCGCTTCCTGCGGCGTGCCCGAATTCATATAGAGAGGGAATCGGGCGGAAAGCGCGGCGAGCACATCTCGCGTGTCGTCCGCCATGCCAGACTGTTCAATGAGTTCCTCTGCGAGTTTCGTGTATGCATCCGCGTAGAGACGCACACGTTCTGATGTCTTCGGATACCGCGCACCGTCCATGATGTGTTCGATAATCTCGTATCGAGAACCCTTTGCTTCGCCATCGATCCATATCTCAAGCGCTTGAGCGATGAGCGGAGGCGTGTCGACGCCCGACCATGAGAATCCGGCAGGGTCATGCATCGTCCTAAAGAGCGTCGACCACGCCTCGCGCTTGCCAGATTCAGAGTCGACTATGACGCCGTCAAAGTCGAGGACAATGACCTTCGGCTGAGTCATATAGCGTACGTACCGCTTCTGGCATTACATGGCTTCATACAGGTAGGCTTGGAAAATCAGACTGTGGATTAAATATCATGATGAATGCTGGTATTGCCTCACGACGAGATTTAAGAAATAGTAGCATGAGCGTCAGTCCAACGCGGTCTCGTCATAACGAGAAAGCATTATGAAGCCTACGCCGGTAGTCGTGAAAAGCAAAGCTTGGTGAAATCCGACCGTCACAAAACAGGGAAGCGCAATATTCTCTCACCGGAAGTTGCAATACTACTCTGCGTATATCAGAACGTTCGGTCAAGTTGAATTTACTCTGCCTGCTGCTAGTATTCATCCCATGACGTATCGGGCGACTATTGGGTTAGAAATACATGCTGAGCTGAAGACCAAGACGAAGATGTTTTGTTCGTCTCTCAATGACCCTGACGAGACCCGGCCGAACGTGAATATTTGTCCTGTCTGTGTCGGACATCCGGGGTCGCTTCCCGTCGCAAACCGGCAGGCGATAGGGCACGTACTGAAAGTTGGACTTGCGGTCGGCGGGAAGATTGCAGACTACACGGAGTTTGATAGAAAAAATTATTTCTATCCTGATTTGCCGAAGGGCTATCAAATCAGTCAGTATGAGTATCCACTGGTTTCTGGCGGAACGCTGAATGGAATTCAATTAACAAGGATACATTTGGAAGAAGATACCGCGCGATCACAACACAGCGGATCTGATACGAGCGTTGTCGATTTCAATCGGTCAGGTGTTCCGCTCATGGAGCTCGTTACCGAACCAGTCATCCATGATTCCGAAACAGCAAAAAAATTCGCGGAAGAATTACAACGAGTATTGCGTTACATCGGCGCTGGTGATGCAGACATGGAGAAGGGGCAGATGCGCGTGGAAGCGAACATCTCAGTTTCTACCACTGACACCATGGGAGTGAAAGTTGAGGTAAAAAATCTGAATTCATTTCGTTCCGTTCTGCGTGCTATTGAGTATGAGATCAAAAGACAGTCTGAGGCGCTCGATGCGGGTGAGGTAATTCAGCAAGAAACGCGTGGATGGGATGAGCAGAAGGGAGTAACGTACTCGCAGAGAGCAAAGGAGAGTTCTCATGACTATCGCTACTTCCCAGATCCTGATATTCCAAAACTGAGATTATCTCGTATAGCCGAGTTTCGTAGCGAGATTCTTGAAAAATTTGTCCCAGAAATGCCATGGGTGAAGAGGGAGCGACTGTCTAAGTCAGGACTCGACGCGGCTAGCGCAAGTATTCTCGTTGATGATGATATGTACGCGTCAGTATACGCCTCGGAAGTTGAGCCGATTCTAGACGAGAGGGTGAGGAAAAGCGCCACAAATATTCTATTGAGCACCATTCGTGGTTTGGGTCCTACAGAAGAGCAGATGAGAGGACTCAAAAATTCTCTGCGCAAGGCTGCAGAGATGTTTGTGGAAGGAGCGGTAAGCTCAGCAGCAGTTTCTGCCGCATTCAGTGCACTTATGAAAACAGATTCTGATTTTGAAACATTGGTGGGCAAAATGGGACTTCTGCAGGTCAACGACGATTCGCTTCTCAAGGGGATAGCAGTTGGCGTAATATCACAAAACGCATCAGTTGTGGATGAATACAAGAGAGGAAAGCTTGAAGCACTGAAATATTTGGTAGGGCAAGGCATGAAGCTTTCAAAGGGGTCCGCCCATCCGGCAAAACTGGAGGAGGTAATCAAGAGCTTGATCGCTTCCTAGAGCACGCCCGGAAGCCTCCCCCTCCCTGGAAACCGCTCATTTCCTACTGGCTGGACGACGAGAGTGCCCCGTGGCTCTG
>CAYHYY010000002.1:0-28796 GCA_964360975.1 uncultured Candidatus Saccharibacteria bacterium
CTCAATGGTAGAGCAGCTCCCTGTTAAGGAGTTGGTTGTAGGTTCGAGTCCTACCCGCGGAGCTTAGCTTTGAAGATGTAGAGGACACTCAATGGTAAGGAAACCTTCCTTCGACATCGCTCGGACACCATGAGAGCAAGCTCTCGCGGTGCTCTTCGCTCGCCGAAGTAGAGCAGCTCCCTGTCAGCAGGCAGCCTTCCTGAGGAATCAGGATTGCAAATTTCGGGATATCGGTGAACCCTTATCCTGGAGGCTGGATATACTAGATGCTGGTTTCTGGAAAGTCTTTCCGGTTTCTAGTCTCTGGTTTCTAACTTCCAGAGTGGCAACACCGAGGGAACCACTGTTATCATATATGATATCAGTGGGCACCGTAGAGACTAGATACCGAAGGACCGAGAACCGGTCATGATATAGTCCACGCCCTAAAGAAACTTAGGGAATCAGTGTAAGGAGTTGGTTGTAGGTTCGAGTCCTACCCGCGGAGCCCGATTCACAAATCGCCCTTTTCCTGGGGCGATTTTGTTTACGGGCTCCGCGAGCACGCAAACTGCTTTGCGTGCGTGGTAGGACTCGAAAGGACGAGCATGTGAGCAAGCAAAGCGCTCACGCGCGGTCCTGTACGGCTCCCGTAGGGAGAGAGTCCTCCATACCCGCGAAGCCGAGGGCCCTCTAATTGCTTATCTGTCTTTGTGAGAAATGAATACAGCCCCGTCTGCATATTCTTCTGCAATTTTCAGTGCCACATCTTCAGGAACATCATCCTTTTTAAAAACTTCAAACCAAAAGGAGAATATTTCCCACCATCTATCAACCGTGGAAGCTTGAGCAAGTTTTTCAAGTGACATAGTGGTCAAAATATCATAGGTGCATTCATAATCAATGTTATAACCTCCTCTACCAGACGGCAGCCAGCAAGTGTAATATGGGCACATGACTCTCGCAGAAAATATATTTATATTTGGAACCAGTGCGGTGCTATTAATTTTAGCAATTTCTTTTAGAAAAAATATTGACTGGGAAAAGTTAGGACTAAAACCAAAATCTCTGCTTGAGGGTTGGTGGCAAATATTGTTATTCAACGGCTTTTTTTTCGTATTAATACAGTTAACGGTGGCGGACCAATTTATATTTCTTCCTGATTGGATAGTGGATACGGACCCCCTGCTACCTTTGTTGGTAATAGTATTTCTTCAAGAAGTTCTATTTAGAGGATTATTGATAAGTTGGTTAGAGCGCTGGGGCAAGGAAAAAGCTCTATGGGTCAGCGTTGTGGTTTTTGTAGCATTCCATTTAATAGCTCCGTATACGTGGACGAGTGTAGGTCTTGCCTTTGCGGGCCTGACGTTTGTGGGAGGATATTTTTGGGGGTGGCATTTCCAAAAATTTAGGAATATCTACCTACTTACCATTTCTCATTTTTTGCTAAATTTGAGTTTTAATTACGTAATTTTAAGTATAATTTTCTAAAATCGATACATAGAAATCCGGACTATTTGCCTGAATCCATGTTCTGACTGCCACAACGGTTTGGAGCCAGTCAGTATGAAGCCCAAAATTCGGCTCGCGCGAAGCGCGAGAGAGTGTGGCGGAATCCCAAGAATTCAAAAAGATTTTCAATGATTTTTTCGGAGAGAAGGGGCAACGACATGGGGGACGGGACGGCCGAAAGGGCCTTACAAATAGATAATATGGTGACTGTCCCATATTTCTTGTCATATTCCAGGTGTGGAAAACCAAAAGGGATTCTTGCTTGCAAAGAAATCGAAAATGAATATACTGGCTTCCATGTCAGATTCAATGCCTGGCAAAGAAAGAGCCTTCCTTGCGGCAGAAAGAGAATACATTTGCTGTGGAAGGCAATTTCCTTCTGCTGCTGCGTATCAACAGCACGTTAATCAGGAGCACCAAGGATTCCCGTATTAAGTGAAATCCTCCGTGGTAAATCCGAGCTAGAGGAGGATGCATATGGGGACAGTCACCATATTTCCCCCCATATTTTGTCATGGGCTATACATCCATCGTTCGTGATACGTACAACAAAGTTGCAAAAAAGTATTTCGATTCTCGAGGTGCTTTTCATAACGAAGAGCAATTAGAAAAATTTATTGAATTAGCAATACCAGGAGGAACAGTCCTCGACCTAGGGTGTGGCTCGGGAGTACCTGTGGATAGGTTCCTTGTTGATAAAGGTTTCAAAGTCACTGGTTTAGACATTTCGGAAGAACAGATAAAATTGGCGAAAAAGTATGTGCCCGAAGCAGTGTATGTGGTCAAAAATATGTCCGACCTTACTGAAGGGGAATATTCCGTTGATGCGGTCGTTTCGTTTTACGCGATTTTTCATGTTCCAAGAGTCACTCAGCAAGATCTTTTCAAAAAGATATATTCGTATCTAAAGGTAGGAGGGCCGCTTCTCGTAACCATGGCAACCACTGATTGGGAAGGCGTGGATGAAAATTTCTATGGAGAGAAAATGTATGAAAGTCATTTTGGTCCTATTAAAAACTCTCAAATGGTCAAAGAAGCAAGCTTCGAAATTATGTTTAATGACATAGACACTACTGGAAACGAGAAACACCAAATTATTCTTGCCCGAAAGGTTTAGGCAGAGAATTGAAAAGTTTGTGCGAACATTGGTAAGTAAATCTTCCCAAGTCTACGGAGTCCTCGAAATAGTGACTGATCCCTTTTTCCTATTTCCCACAACGGGCAACATAGTTACTAGGTTTCAATGCCCCGCGGCTATGCCGCTGGGCATTGAGAGTAAATCAGTATCGGCGGTGGCCGATTCATTGCCTAGAAAAACACCCCGGCGCCGCCCGCGTATGCCCCGTCCCCTTTGGGGCGGGGATAAGACGGACGGTCATTTTTACTAAAATTTCTAATTAAAACAGATTCTAACCTGTGTCTTGTAGAAAGAACATCCGAGCAAAATAAATCCCGTCGTATGATGGGATTTTATTTTTGAAGAGGCGAACGCAGACAAGCTTCGTGCAAGCGATAAAGATTACCCGCGGAGCCGAGTTTTTAAACTTTGTTTATGGCACCATATTTCGAACTGGATAAAATTATAGAATTTTGCTATTATTTTTTGTATGAAAGCACTCAAATGTGACTTATGCGACACGATCGCAGAAGGCGAAACATTCGAAGAATGGATGAAGGCTCTTATGCCTCACTATATGCGGGCTCACGCAGATGTGATGAACAATCCTAAAAACGGAAAGGAGGAGCAAGTAAAGTGGATGACTGATAACAAGGCACGTTTTGAGGCGGCCTAGTTATACGGGAATGGGGAATGGGGTCAGTCACCACTTATCGGATACGTTTTTTACCCGCGGAACTTACGAGTGCCAGAGAAAACTTGTTTTCGCTTGGCCGAGGAAGCGACCGCGGGAAAGGTTTCCTTACCCGCGGAACAAAGGTCAAAATAATTTTGATTCTAGCGCAATTTGTAGCACTACATTGGTAGAACGGGTGCAGCTGGTCCTCCTTCTCTTATGTATGATTGCCGCTTCCTTTGGAAACATTCCTCGCAAAAATTTGATCCTGGCGCCTTCGGATTTCGGCACATAAACGTGCGGCATTCACCGGGAAAATTTTCTTGATCTTGCCCTTGTTTTTTCTTGGCAGCAAGTACTTTCCGAGAGAGACCGACATTTTTTTCCAATGACATATTATTGCTATATTATCACCACTTAATTTTGGCTACTAGTTGACGGGGACGACTATTAGTGACGAAAAGAAATAGAAGTCTAGAGGCGAGGCCTCTATAATATGTGATGCGACCGCAGAAGGGGAGACATTCGAGGGATGGATGCGGGCACTCATGCCTCATTACAAAAAAGCTCATGCAGATGTCATGAGCGACTCCACCAGGACCAAGGAGGACCATGACAGGTGGATGGTCGACAACAAGGTACGCTTCAACGCGGCGTGACCGCTTGAGATAACAAATTAACTGGTACGCTTTGGATTAAGCGCGTCTGCGTGTACCGAGCACCAATTCGGGCATGTCTTACCATTTACAGCCTGCCAGACAAAGGTGTGGTGGTTTCCTGGATAATAGCACGTGCAAGTATAGGTGATTAATGTCAGCGGCTCTCTCTTTGCGAAAAGGTACTCGGTTCTCTCCTTCATACTAGTAATTACTATAGCCTCATGTGAGATGATTGCAACTCGTATTTTGCGTCGAGAAAAGGGCAAAATCTCGGTACAGATAGGCAGTAGGATATATATTTAACCGAAGTAATCCTGAGATTTGTCTCAGGATTTTGGTATAGTAGCGCAATGCAAGAAATGCTCGGTTCACAGGGGTACAAGTAGGCAAGGTTCCAAAACGCTCAGTGTACTAGCGTTACAATCATAAGGGGGATAATATCTGACGTGAGAGCGCAGCGGCGGAAATGGTGACTGTCCCCATTTACCATTTCATTTATTTTTTAGTGGTAATTTTTGCACGTGCACAGATGCCATTCGGGCGGTGGAATGTGGCGTATATAAGTCTTAGAACCTCCGTGTACGTATTTTTGCGTGACGTTCGTGAATCGGTATCCCTCGCACCGGTCGCAAAACTGATGATCGACTGTCGTGCTCCCTACAATGCAACCTCGGTCATCTTTGTGCCACACTGTCTGGGAGATTGATTGTGCTTCGCGAATGCTCGTTCTACGTTCCTCAAACATGGTGCTCATATGGTTAGGATGGATGTCGTTTCGTTGCGAAGCTTTCGTCCATGAGCTTGGTGGCAGGGCGTATAGAAAAGGCTATAGTCGCACGATGCCCTTGCTCCACCTCAGGACACCGAGAACTAATCCGGCTGCGGCACCCGCAGTGAAAGAGACCGGGGTAAGGAGGGTCTTCAGGATTGCGCTTGTAGGCGACTTCTTTCCTTCGTACATCCACGCAGTGAAGTTGAGAGCTTCTGTCACCGCGGACCCTACGATAGAGACAGGAAGCATGATTAGCGTGGAAGCGGCCCCAAGGACGAGGTTGACTGGCTGCCCGATGCCTCTGTTTGGGATGCCAAATAAATTATAGTCGCTTCTACCCGTAAAGGAGCCCATCATTGCTCTCGTGCTATAATACGTTAGGATCTCTGGCAGGGAGGACGCGAAGCGCACGAAATTTCTAAAGGTTTCCTCATCGCTCTTCTTAGCGTAATTATTCATGATGGATTTAAACTTTCTGTCCTGTTTGGGACTCGCAAGAAGAAGCCGGTTATTTTCTGAAATAGTTCTCGGTGAAGCAGCGATGACACGGCGTTCGTAATCTTCATCTAAAGATCGAAAAGGAGGCAAAGCGGCGGTTTGTTTTTCAGCCAGCTTCCAAAAAGCGAGGGGTTCCCGAGGTTTCGAATCGGCACTCAACACGTTCACTGCCTCTCTCATAGCGGAAAAAATTATACACTTGCCCCGATGTCTGTCAAGTTTTCGTTTCTGAATGGGTACTCGGGCTCACTCGCCGAGGAGGTGCGCGAGTAGCGGATTAAGAAAACGTGATTAAGAACGGCTGGAATACGGCTCAGTAGACGCGCATATTGACACACTATAGTTATACTTTCAATCCTTGTGGGGGAGGAGTATAATTGTATGGCACTTGGAGTTTTAACTCGAAAGATTTTTTTATGCAGCGTTACACACAAAAAATTGCTTCTGTCGCTCTTATAGCGTCCTTCATTCCGCTCTCTCTTCCGGGAGGTATTCCTGCCATAGATTCGTTCAGGGACAATGCACGAGATGAGATTCGCACGGTGCGAACCGAGCGCGGTCATCGTGCGGTCGAGGACGAGATCATTGTTCAGTATAAAGGCGAGCGCACGTTTCGCGTGGAGCAATTGCCTCGTGGAAAATCATTGAAGGATGCCCAAATAGAATTTGAATCCCGCGGAGATGTGGTGTATGCCGAGCCGAACTATATCGCCGAGGCATTCATGGTGCCGAACGATCCGTACTACAGCTACCAATGGAATTTTCCGAAAATAGGAATGGAGAGCGCATGGGACTTGGGAACGGGAGCGGGTGTAACGGTCGCTGTTATTGATACGGGCGTCGCCTACGAAACATATACGCAGGACTTACGGAAATATTATCTTGCGCCTGATTTGGCTGGGACGACCTTTGTTCCTGGATACGATTTCGTGAACAATGATTCGCATCCGAACGATGACCATGGGCACGGCACGCATGTCACCGGAACGATTGCTGGCACGACGAATGATAATTATGGTGTAGCGGGAATCGCGTTCGGCGCAAAAATTATGCCTATAAAGGTGCTCGACCGGCGGGGTTCTGGTACATACTCGGCAATTGCAAACGGCATCCGCTTCGCGGCTGACAATGGCGCGGCTGTCATCAATATGTCACTCGGTGGTTCAGCATCTTCAGCCACCATGGCTTCGGCGGTTCAGTATGCGTACGACAAGGGGGTGACCATTGTTGCCGCATCAGGAAATGATGGCGCTGGCTCAGTCAGTTATCCGGCGGCATACGACGATTACGTTTTGGCGGTGGGTGCTACGCGCTTCGATAATACAAAGGCACCGTACTCGAACTGGGGGACATCCCTCGACCTCGTCGCGCCGGGAGGTGATGCGAGCGTTGACCAGAACGGCGATGGTTACGGAGACGGCATTCTGCAACAAACATTTTCTGGCACGAACTACGGCGCGTTCGGATACTATTTTTTCCAAGGCACTTCAATGGCATCACCGCACGTTGCAGGAGTCGCGGCGCTCGTTATCGCGAAGGGGAACGCGACGACACCTACCGATGTGCGCACTGCGCTCGAAAGTAGCGCTGATGATCTTGGCGTCGCCGGTCGGGACACCATATATGGGTACGGGCTCGTAGACCCCGTTGGGGCACTTTCGTGGATCGGTGGACCGCCGCCACCGCCACCCGTCTTTGCATGTTCCGATGGCATTGATAATGATGGAGATACGTTCACTGACTACCCAAGTGATCCGGGATGTACTGATGCAACAGACAGCGACGAAGTTGACCCGCCGCCTCCACCTCCGCCGCCATCCGAGGTTGAAGTCTTTTATGATAGTTTCGAGGTATCAGAGTGGAACGGTTTGTGGACCGAGGATTCCCAGAACGATTGGTTCCGTTCAACACAGCGCGCGACAAACGGCAGTCGTTCAGCAGAAGTGGATGGGACTGCAAATAACGCGTCGATCACGTCAATACTCGTTCATCTTGCTGGGAAATCAAACGCAACGGTGACTTTTGACTGGTTCATTGAGAGCGGCCTTGATTCGGGCGAGTATCTTGCGTTCGATATTTCAACGAATGGCGGATCGAGCTGGACGGAATACGCACAACTTCGTGGAAATGTCGACACAGAAAACGTGTGGCACTCGGACAGTTTTGAGGTGAGTAGCACTTCGAGCGTAGTACTCAGGTTCCGCGGAACAATGTCAGGTTCCACTGAAGACGCGAACGTAGACAACGTGGTAGTAGTTGCGCACGACTAGATTTCATTTCTCTTCTTCCTCTTCCGGAATGTCGGCTCGCGATCTTCCCGGAGAGACAATATGGTGTATGTCACTCTTCCTCATGCGTTTTTTGCACCCGACGCATGCTCTAATGACCGGTGTCGCCCTCTGGTGGAGTCCCGAAAAAAATATCAGGACGTTCTTCTCCGACTATGGAAATAGTCCCAAAGAGACCTTTGTCCATGCGCGCGAGCGCGTGGTCAACCAGTACATACGTACCAGGAACGTCTGCAGTGAATTCAACGATGGTCGCGCCCCCTGCAGGAACCATCGTCGTCTGAATATTCGTGTGCGGGGCTTGGCCTATGGCAGCCTCCGGGTACACCAGATCAAATATTTCGCCGATCACGTGGAATGATGAAATTAGATTTACGCCGCCGTTGCCAACATACATTCTCACGCGCTCTCCCTGCTTCATCACGATCTCATCTTTGGAAATCGCGCCGATCCGGCCATTGAATACCATATACTCAGGATTACCCGACAGCATTGTCGTCGCATCGATAACCTGGAGACCTTTCGTACCGCGCGGGCTCGCCGTGTAGAATTCTCCTTGCACGACATACAATTCCTTATCAACGATTGGCAGTGGATTTTTTGGTTCGACAAGAATGAGTCCATACATGCCGTGCGCCATGTGATTCGCGACGTTCGGATGCGCGCAGTGATAGATGTACAAGCCCGGCTGAAGCGCTTTAAACCGCATCGTTTTTTCTTCACCCGGAGCAACATCAGTTAATACGGCTCCTCCGCCTGGACCGGTGACCGCGTGCAGATCTATTGAGTGTCTGTGCAGGCTGGTCACATCATTTTTTAAAGTGAGCGTGACCTGGTCACCCTCGCGCACGCGGAGCATCGGGCCGGGCACCGTTCCATCGAATGTCCAGTAGTTTAAGACTACTCCCGGCGTTATTTCAGAGAGGACTTCTTTTGCCGTGAGCGCTATCTCGACATCAGCTTCCGTGTACCGCTCAATTGGTGGAGGAACGTCTCGCGGGTCACGCGAAATGTCTTCGACGCGCTCGAAATCACCAAGGTTCGCAAAGAACGTGAAAATATTCTTGAGCGGTAATCCCGGACCGTCCGCGGGACCGTAGGTCACGAGGCCAAACGGATATTGAAGGTCGCGGGGAACGCCAACGGGGAACCAAAAAAGTGTCATGGCGGCAGTAAACATAACCACGAGTACCATTGTTTCCTTTTTCGAATAGGTTCGCCTAAATATGAAATAAAGAAAGGCGACTGCCGATATTCCCGCAAGCACGAGTCCAAATCCCTGAACGACGAGGTAACTTATGAGAGACCAAAGTTCGGATAGGTATGTCATCGTGTGGTGTACAGTGCATCGTATTACATAATAAAGCAGGTGAACCTGTTGCTCCCCGATACGCTCGCATCTATCTGAGAGCCCAGTAGGCCAGCGTACTTAGAGGTACGTACCGATGACGGGGATTTTTCCCAAAAATGTATTTCGGAAAAATCTCGAAGCGCTGAATTTTTGAGCCTGTGGCATCGCCGCGATGAGCAAGAATGCTGCCGCATAGATAATGTGTTCCTCGACCATGAAGCCATGCGGAATCCAGGGCAGCTCATATTGAGGAAAGTAGTAGAGGATCATGAGAAACGCTCCCGCCCATGCGGCAGGACGAACGCCAACGCCGAGGAGGAATGCGACGCCAATGAGCGTTATGCCCCACGCATTGAGCGGATCAACCCACACGCTGTTCATTGGTGTTGCGAACCAGGCATAAAATGCGGGGAAGGTTTTTGCGGTCATTAAAAATCCACTTGCAGTAAATTCCGGATTGAGTACTTTCTCGATGCCAGCGAAGAACATGAACCACCCAAGCAATATACGGAGCGTTACACTGTAGAGCGTCACCATGTCATATTTCATACACCATATATGTTATGTCCCGCGACTGATTAATACGGGATCTTGCATTCTGCAAAACAATGCGCACCGCGGTTGAGCTTATAAATGCGCCTCCGTCCCTCCTCAGCGCTATCGACCGCGCCGACTGAGCGAAGAACTTGCAAATGATGCGTGACCGTTGGCTGCGTGACATGGAGACGCTTGGTGAGGTCGTTCACTGCCATGCCGCTTCGTGCGCCGCCGAGCATGCGGACGAGCTTGTAACGCGTCTGGTCGCCGACCACTTTAAAACAATCGGGACACAGCTCTGCTTCCGTGGTGAACGTTTTCGGCACCCACGATGGACGCGCGTATGTTTTTTGCACCTTTAAGACGCCACGAGGCTTCGATGCTGATTTTTTCATAAAGAATCCATTGACGGGCATCTATACGATACCATGTCGATACAGCCTGAAGCATGGCTACCTGTTTTTCCGAATCTCTGAAGTGATGTGGGCTGCGTCGAGGCCGTGATGCGCAAGCACTTCTGTGGTCGTGCCACACTCGGGGAAATCGGCGAGCCCGAGTGACACGACGCGGGCTTTGATGCCTGTCCGATTGGCTGCGGCCGAAAGTTGTTCACCAATGCCATGCTGGAGGTAATGGTCGTCGAGCGTCAGTATGGTGGTGTAACTGCCAAGTTCGTTTCTAACCCACGCTGCATCGATAGCGTTGAGCCACGGCATATTAAATACGGCGACTTCTACACCCTCGCGCCGGAGTGCAATTGAGGCGAGGACTGCTTCGCGAAGCAGTATTGGTCCGTAAGAAACTATAGCGACGGACCCGCCAGCGAGTAGTGGCACCCCAGCACCTTTTTTCAATGCGTAGTTTTCAGGGAAATTGTACGGTATTGCAACCGGCACGCTGACGAGTCGGATATAGGTGCTCTCTGGATTTTCCTCGACTGCCCAACGGATCGCCATGCGCGCTTCGCTTTCGTTTGCAGGCTCAATGATGGTCATGCCTGGTATGGATCCAAAAAGCGAAATGCCACGGAGCGATTGGTGCGAATGTCCGGGGGCAGCAGGAATGACGCCGGCGAGGGAGCCCACATAAATAATTTTTGTTTTCTCGGATGCGTTGTTGTAAATCTGCGCGTTCGCATGCGTCGAGAGGAAACATTCGAAGGAGTGCACGATGGGGAGCATTCCTTTGAGGGCGTATCCGCCCGCCATCGAGACCATGTATTGCTCCGCGATACCCGCTTCGACGTAGCGATCCGGAAATTCTTTTGAAAATGGGATGAGGCCCGTGTCGAGAACGAGGTCCGCGTCCATGGCGACGATATCTTTACGTTCGCGGGCAATCTTCACGAGCTCATCGCCATACGCAGTCACCAGTCGTTCGGCATCTTCTGCCTGCTTGCGCTCCGGGATAGGCACCATCGCATCGGTTTGAAGCGGCTCCACGCCGCGCGCGCTGAGCGACGCATTAATTCTGTCGATAATCTCTCGCGCTGCTTTCTGGTACGCTTCTTTCGATGGCGCGCCGGAGTGGAATTTGTAGTACCCATCATCCGCCAACTTTTCCATGAAAGAAACGCCTTTGCCTTTTATGGTGTCCGCGATGATGACTTGTGGTCTCCCCTGAACGCGTTTCGCTGCGTCGAGTACGACGCGAATCGCGGCAAGATCATGACCGTTCACCTGGAATACTTCCCAGCCGAATGCGCGAAATTTCGCCTCGAGATCACCAAGATCGCTCACGTCCTCCACAAACGTGTCCGACTGAATCTTATTGTGATCGACGATCGCCGTGATTTCTTCATAGCCGTCGTTTGCGATGGGTTGGAGTGACTCCCAGTTCTGTCCTTCCTGCAATTCTCCATCGCCAAGAAGCACGTACACTCTGCCTTTCGTCCCCTCTGCTCTCTTTGCTCCAGCAAGTCCTCGAGCTTTCGAGAGTCCCATGCCTAAGGGGCCAGTGTTCGTAGGAATGAACGGCGTGCCGACGTCCGGATGTCCGGGGAGGCCACCGATCCGGCGAAGATGATGGAGTAATGATTCATCCAATCTCCCGACGCCCGACATCACCGCGTACAGTCCTGGTGCGTCGTGCCCTTTCGAGGAGAAGTAGATATCAGATTCTGCCTGGCGAGTGTCGTTCGGATTTTTCAACTCCTCAAGCCACAACCACGAAACGATATCCATGGCGGAAAAGGAAGAACCGATGTGGCCTGATCCCGCCTCCATGATCATGGAGAGCGTGTTCAACCGAAAAACATCAGCGAGCGTCGATACGCGAGCGACCGGATCTTTGAGCGCGTGTCTGATCCTTTCAATTTCTTCGTTCAGAACATACTGAAGTGTGTCAGTCATATGTTATGTATCGCTACTTACTTGCTTAAGACTTGTATAAAAATCGAACGCGGCGAGACCCGGCTCACGCCACCCGTTTCCCGACAGGCCCTCGCCGCCGAACGGCACGTGCGGCTCGCTGCCGAACGTGGGTCCGTTAATGCGCACGACACCGCCGCGATAGCGCCGCGCGAATAATTGCGCGCGCAGAGCGTCGCGCGTGTGAATGGCGCTCGAGAGGCGATAGGGCGTGCTGTTCGCCATGCTGATCGCTTCGTCTATGTCGCGCGCGCGGTAGAGCGCGACGACAGGTCCGAAAATTTCTTTCTGCGAGAGGTCGCTTGAGAGCGGCGCGTTCTCGAAGACTGTTGGTTCAATAAAATATCCTGGACGATTGATTCGCTTTCCTCCGTGAAGCAGTGTCGCGTCTTCGCGTGTTGCATTTTCAATGGCGGAGAGAATGCCCATCAGGCGCTCTTCAGAAATAATCGCGCCGTAATCGTCCCCGTCCTCGATTCCTACCTTAAGTGCCGCGACTTTTATTAAGAAAGATTCGCGGAACGATTCATAGATTTTTGAAAAAACGATAATGCGACTCGCGGCGGTACAGCGCTGCCCCGCATCGATGAAGGCGGATGCAACCGCAGCGGATGCGGCACGGTCGATATCAGCGTCATCACAGACGACGAGCGGATTCTTGCCGCCGGATTCGATCGAGACTCTGAGGAGACGATCCGCAGTGTCAGCCACGATGCTCGAGCCAGCCTGTGGAGACCCGGTAAAACTGACGAATTCTATGGAAGAGTCCTTCACGAGCGCGCGGGCGTGTTCGACACCGCCCTCCACGATGGTAATGGCGTGTTCATCGACTCCCGCGTCGAAAAGTTCTCGGGCTATAAGGTGAGGCATGAGGGGGGAGAGTTCGTGTGCCTTGATTATAGCCGTATTTCCCGAAAGGAGCGCGGGGAAGAGCTTCCACGCGATACCCGCGAGCGGATTATTGAACGGCGTGATCAGAACGCCAACACCGAGCGGCTCATGGCGTAGCGTGAGCGTTCGTCCCGGGACGAAACTCTCGAGCGGCTCATCGAGAATGGCGCGCGCATGCTCGGCGAGATACTGGCCGCATGCCGCCGCGGCATCAATTTCTTTTCGCGCGTGCGAAACAGATCGGCCTGACTCAAGAGCAAGGAGCTCCGCAATATTTGATTTGTTTGCTCGCAGTGTTTCTACAGCCTTGAGCACGATGCGCGCGCGTTCTGCGATCGGCACTATCGGCCACGATGATTGCTCAGCGCTTTGAATACATTTTCCAATGTCATCGATACGCGGTCTTTCTATGATGGCGAGCTCGCTGCCAGTCGCTGGATTTATTTTTGCAAAGCGCGATCCTGATCGTAACGCGAGCCCTGCGACATGGCTCTGAATACTCGTTGGGTAACTCATGTTACCTGGCAGTCCACCCGCCATCCGCGACGAGCATTGAGCCGGTCACGTATGACGACGCGCGCGGTGATGCGAGAAAAAGAATCGCACCGTTGTACTCATCTTTGCGTGCCATGCGCCCAAGCGGAGTTCGTTTGTTGTATTCAATAATAAATTCTTTCGGTTGGTTATTGAACACGCCTCCTAATACTAATGTATTGACGCGGATGTGATGCGGCGCGCCATACTCAGCGAGCCAACGCGTGAAATTCAACATGCCCGATTTCGCCACACTGTATGCAACGGGTTTGAAGAACGGCGTGCCTCCTTTTCGCATGAAGTCGTAGATCGACTGATCCGGCGTTACGACGCCGTAGATGGAAGAAATGTTTATGATGCTCCCGTGATCTTGTTTTGCACGGCGCGCCGCGCGAATGAATTCCTGCGATACCAGAAATGCGCCCTTGAGATGCGAATCAATAATAGAATCCCACGTCTCCTCTGAGATGTCTTCAAACAATCCGGTGGTCTCTGACGATTTGGTCGGTGGCGAATCGAGTCCAGCGCAGTTCACGAGTATCGTCGGCGTGCCGATGGCATCAATTATTTTCGAGAATAATTCTTGTACCCCGGTTTTGTTCGTGATGTCGCACGTGAACTCTCTGACTGATGGGTCGGAAGAATCAAGCGTGTTCGGTTTGATATCAATTGAGGCGACGCGTGCGCCGTGCTCATGAAGCGCGCGGCAAAATTCGCTTCCGAGGTTACCCCGACCGCCCGTCACGACCGCTACTTCGCCAGTCAGATCGAGGTAACTTTGTTTACCTAGTGGCTTTTCTGGTCTTTTCCCCACGTACTTCTTATTCATAGATGAGCGTCTATATTACAATACATCGACTACTATCAATATAACTTATTTCGCCTATGGGAACAATGCCGCGAGCAATAAACGAGCAAGGAATATCCATCATTGTAAAACGAGATGGGACTGTCGTTCCGTTCGACGACAAAAAAATTGCCGCAGCGGTTCTGAAGGCGATGACGAAAGCAGGGGAGCAGAAAGAGGGAGCTCCGGAAACCATTTCGGAATCCGTTTCATTGATACTTGAACGAATGAAAACTGCGGACCCTTCATTTACACCGACCGTTGAAGGCGTTCAGGATATCGTCGAGAGCGAATTGATGCGTCACAAATATACGGCGACCGCAAAGGCATACATTTTATACCGCGAAGAACGGGCGAAGATGCGATTCATGTCACTCAAGGTACCAGAAGAAGTGCGATCACTGACGGATGAGAGCAAAAAATATTTTAAGAATCAACTTTCCGAGTACATCTACTACAGCACGTACTCGCGTTGGCTCGACGACAAAGGTCGTCGCGAAACGTGGGTGGAAACAATCGACCGGTATGTCGCATTCATGCGCGAGAATCTGAAAGAGAAATTGACTGATGCTGAGTACGATGAGATCCGCGAATATATGCGTGAGATGAAAGTCATGGGTTCGATGCGGCTCTTGTGGAGTGCCGGCGCTGCTGCGCGCGCATCAAACGTATGCGTCTACAATTGTTCGTTCATCGCGCCCACGTCGTGGCAGGACTTCGCAGAGATCATGTACATATCGATGTGCGGTACGGGTGTCGGTTTTTCAGTCGAGCGGCAGAATGTTGAATCGCTGCCCATCATCAAACGACAAGGACGAACTGAACGCGCGCGTCATGTCATTCAAGACCATAAGGAAGGATGGGGCGATGCACTTTCGCTTGGCATGCGCACGTGGGCAGAGGGAGGTGATGTTGCATTTGATTACAGTCGCGTTCGTCCGCGCGGCGCGCGATTGTTTACTATGGGCGGTCGCGCATCGGGGCCGGAACCCTTGAGAAGTCTTCTCGATTTTACGCGGGAGCGCATGCTCGCGCGTCAGGGGCGACACCTCACCACGCTCGATGTGCATGACATCGTTTGCAAGATAGGCGAGATTGTCGTTGCGGGTGGCGTACGGCGCAGCGCGCTCATTTCTATTTCAGATCTCGACGATCAAGAGATGCGCGAGGCAAAGAACGGCCAGTTCTATCACACGAATCCTCAGCGATCGATGGCGAATAACTCGGCCGTCTACAATGAGAAGCCGACGATGGAGCAGTTTTTGGACGAGTGGCACAATCTCGTTGTTTCTGGCTCTGGAGAGCGAGGCATCTTCAACCGCGGGAGCCTGCGAAAACAGATCCCCGTGCGACGCTTAAAGACGTTCGAAGAGGGATTCTGGACGGCCGGAACGAACCCGTGCGGGGAGATCATCTTGAAATCCAAGCAATTTTGCAACTTAAGCGAGGTCGTGGTCCGTCCCGAGGATACGGAAGAAACGCTCATAGATAAAATCCGCGTGGCGACCATTCTCGGCACCTACCAGGCATCCCTGACCTCGTTCCCATACCTTTCCGCGGCGTGGAAGAAAAATTGTGAAGAGGAAGCGCTCCTCGGCGTCTCGATGACCGGACAGTGGGACAACAGAGCAGTCAGAAATCCTCAGGTCATGCGGCGACTGAAAGAGGTGGCGATGGAAACGAATCGGGTGTATGCAAAACGATTCGGAACGCAACCGGCCGCGGCGATTACGTGCGTCAAGCCATCGGGAAATGGTTCGCAGTTATTCGATTGCGCGTCAGGCATGCACCCGCGGCATTCGCCATATTACATTCGTCGCGTGCGCGTCGAGGGGCATAGCCCGTTGAAGCAGATGCTCGTCGACGAGGGAGTGCCCTGTGTTCCCGAAGTCGGGCAGTCTGAGGAGTCGGCGACCACGTGGGTATTTGAATTTCCGGTGAAAGCTCCGCACCACGCAGTGGTAAAGAGCGACCTCAACGCGCACGATCAACTCGAGTACTGGAAAATGCTCAAAGAAAATTTCTGCGAACACAATCCATCGGTCACGGTTTCCGTTGCGTCCCATGAATGGCTTTCCGTTGGCGACTGGGTGTACAGGAATTGGGATATTGTCGGAGGACTTTCATTTTTGCCAAAGGGAGAGCACGTGTATCAGCTCGCTCCGTATGAAGAGATCTCTGAGGATCGTTACAATGAACTCGCCGCAAATTTTCCCACGATAGATTTTTCGCGACTCTGCTTGTACGAAGCGCATGACAACACGACCGGTTCAAAAGAGTACGCGTGTGTTGCAGGCTTGTGTGAAATTGAAGTGATTCCTACGGCGACGACGTGAGTATGTTGTATACGAGGAAAGGAGATGGTGGTACGTCAGGACTTCTCGGCACGAAGGTACGACTTCCAAAAAATAGTTCTCTCTACAGCGCGCTCGGCACGCTTGATGAATTGAATTCGCTGATTGGCGTGTGCAAGGCGGTTGCGAAACGCAACCGCCGTCGCCATACGCGTATCGTGTCAGCGCTCGAAGCGGTCCAGCAAAATCTCTTTATCGTGCAGGCGCGTCTTGCAGGCGCTGCAAAGGAGCTGAAAGCGGATGCCGTTCGTGACGCTGAGCACCATATTGACACGATAGAGGCGTTACTGAACGGGAGAAGCACGTTCGCCATACCTGGCGCCACGGAACTCTCTGGGCTTCTTGATTTTGCTCGCGCCGTGTCCCGTAGAGCGGAGCGGGAAGTCATTGGAGCCCACCCGCACTATGAAATTTCCGATGATATGCGGTGCTACCTAAACCGGCTGTCGAGTCTTTTATTTGCCCTGGCGCGCTACGCGTCACTTCGCGCAGGCGTTCATGACCCATCCCCATCGTATTAACAACGCGTAATCTATTTATTCGTACTATGAACCGCATACACATCTCTCCGATAACTTGGTCTCTCGCTCTTCTCGCCATACTCGGTGCCGCTGCATTCTTTTATTCGCCGGCTGAGGCGCCTACCAATTCGACGACTGACGCTCAAAATATAAACGTCGCTATTTCCATAGATGGGGGATACGTTGGCAATCTCACGCTCGCGCGCGGTGAGACGGCGCTCAAGGCGCTCCAAGAAGTGGAAGCACAAGATCCCTCACTGTCCCTGGAAACTCGCGATTACGGCGATCTCGGCATTCTGGTCACGAGCATGTATGGAGCCGCGAATGGAACTGATGAAAAGTACTGGCAGTACCTCGTCGATGGCATCATGCCGCAGATCGGCGCTGACCAATACATTTTGAAAGACGGCGAGTCGATAGAATGGAACTTTGAGAAGTCAGCGTACTGAATATGATGCGCACACACGCAGCATTCTTTTTTCTCACGCTTGTGTGCGTCGGACTGTTCGGCCGTCTCATCCTCCATCTTCCGAACGCGACACCAATAACGGCAATTGCGCTGACTGCAGGAATATATCTCGGTTGGCGCTTTGCGCTTCTCGCGCCGCTTCTCGCGCTTTTTATTTCGGATATGCTCATTGGTTTTTATGATGTGGGGATCATGCTCAGCGTGTACGGTTCATTTGCAGTTATTGGGCTTCTGTCAGGCATGTATGCGCGACGAAATAAGTTTCGCGAATCCGCGCTCATCGTACTCGGGTCCTCAATGTTTTTTTTCCTGACAACGAATTTTGCGGTGTGGCTCTTCTCGCCATGGTATGCAAAGACGCTGGAGGGACTGCTCCTCTCGTATACGCTCGGCCTGCCTTTTATGCGAAACATGCTTATCGGCGATGTGGCGTACTCGGTTGCGCTCGTCTCCGTTATAGAGACAGCGATATTTTTCCTCGCGCGTGGCGCTCTCACAAAGAAGCGTAGGGAAATATCTTCCGTGGGGGGTTGTGTACCATAACAAAAAACCGCCCTCGGAGGGCGGTTTTTTAGAAGGCAGCATGACTAGAGCATGTCCGGAAACCTCCCCCTACCTGGAAACCGCTCATTTCCTACTCAACATTTCGTCTCGTCCTCAACGTACTCTCAGTACGCTTCGGACTCCGACTCATGTCTCATGACGGAAATGAGCGGTTTCGGTTCGGGTACCACGGGTTTCCGGACAAGCTCTAGGAAATGTGTGCGGAGACCAACTTGGTCATCTCGAACATATTCACTTGAGTCTTGCCCCCGAAGATTTTCTTCAACGCCTCATCAGCATTGATGTTTCTCTTGTTGGTTTGATCTTGAAGATTATTCTTCTTGATGTACTCCCAGAGCTTCTTAACGACTTCACCGCGAGACATGGGACCCTTGCCAGTGACCACCTCCAGGTCAGCTGAGAGATTCATTGGCTTCAAGAGAGCCGGATTAGCCTTTCGTACCATAAAAATTAATTTTTCCCCTTATTGCTAATGGTTTCAGAAACCCTTGCTCTCTTCCTCGGCTCGGAAGATCAAGCGCCTTGCCCTTGGTCTTCACTCGCTCTACGTCGAGAGTAAAGTTACCTAGATAGTATAGCCCCTATCGCTCCCAAGGTAAGGGGGTGCGGGGAAAACCAGAATCACTTCACAAGACGGCGAATTTGTGTCTTAAACTACAGGTCTAGCTTGTAGACATTCGTATCTCGTTGCTTGAAGCCGAGCTTTTGATACAAACGGTTAGCGACAACTCTTGAGGCACGTGACGTCAATCCTATCGAGCCTACGCCTCGTCTCTTGGCTTCCTTGAGGATCCCCTGCATGAGATTTTCGCCAATGCCGTGGCCTCGGTAATCGCTTGAGACCACCACGTCCTCGACCGTAGCGATCTTCTTTCCTATTTTTTGCAGCACGTAGAGTATTGCCATGCCAACGATTTTCGTCTTGTCCCTCGCTACGAAAAGCACTGCATCAGGGTTTCTTTGAAGCCGCGACAAGTCCGAGGTGACTCGTTGAGCAGGCTTCTTTTTAACTTCACGGAGAGCAGCTGCCAGCCCGTTTAAATCATCCACGTTTTTCTTGGTAGCTTTCTTGAGTATCGAGTAGCGAATCATGGGGCAATGGTAGCACAGGAGCAACTTTGTAAAACAAGCCGCCCGTTCGACAGTCCCCGGACTATCGAACTCCCCGAGGCAAGCCTCGGGGCATCGGCGGGCGGCTGCCATGGTGTTTTTCTGGGTAAAGAGCGCCCACCGGGCGCACTTTTTACAGAGCGCCATTCATCCTCGCGAGAGGCGCGGGGCATTCTGGCGTCTGCCAGTAATGAATCTCTGAGACGCACGTCACCACAATAGGCACATTATGAAATTGTTAAGTAAAACTATGACTGAATCAATCGCGCTCGTAAGAAATTATGGCTTCATCCCTGGGTTACTTATCCTTGGGGTCCTTATCGGTGTCCTGACGCCCGCGTTCGCATTTGCAAATGACGACCACGAAAGAGGAGATCGTGGAGCAAGAGACAGGGTGCCTCAGGTCGAGGTGCAGATTACCGGCAATGGAAGCGCACTGGTTCGGGGCGCGGTGGTCACGGGAATTTCAAGCACGACCATTTCTGCGAACACGCTTCACGGCTCGACGACCGCAGCGTGGGCCGTGAAAATAAGTGGTACGACCGCGTTCGTGAATCATTCAGGACGAGGTACATCGTCTACCGATATTGCGGTGGGGGACATTATTAGTTTCCAGGGCTCCATAGAAACTGGGTCACTCTTCACGGTACATGCGCGGGTGGTGAAGCATTGGTCATCGGCGGAGACATGGGTAAAGAAATCATTTTCCGGTCCCGTGATCACCATCGCAACGTCGACACAGACATTCACGATGAATGGCGGGAGTGAGGGAGCGGTCACGGTGAGGCTTGCGAGTTCGAGCGTTCTCACGCTTGATGGCGGTGTGGCGCTTCTCTTCGCCAACTTATTAGTTGGTGATATGGTGAAGGCGTCCGGAGCGTATGACGGTACGGTGAAAACCTTGACGGCGAACAAGGTGGTGGTGAAGCGCGATGACGACGATTCATCATTCCATGGCGTTTTCAAAATCTGGAAAGACAAGTTCAAACTCGACTTCAAATCGAAATCGAAGCACGAGGATGACGATTAGCGTGTAACAAAAACCGCCTCATTGAGGCGGTTTTTGTTATATGGTACCCATGCGTCGCTCTGTTGCAGGGCGTCCCGTTGGTCTTTTGGTGGATCCCGGCGAGGGGCTCTTCGTTTCTGATGACGACGCTGGAGCAATATACAGGGTTCAGTACACCCCGCGAGATACCGACGTTTCTTCATCCCAGAAGATAGACAGCCAAATCTTTCGGGGTAGACTGAGGGTCTATGAAAACGACATACGCGCTCATCGGCATAGGATTTCTGATTGTTATCGGAGCATTCATTTTTCTTTCAGATACGGCGGTTGCTCCCGTTGTTGATGAAGGTAGTACGATGGTGAGTGATATGAAGCTCACGAGTTCGGCATTTGAAAATGGCGCCGTCATTCCATCGAAGTACACCTGCGACGCGGAAAATGTGAGTCCACCGCTTTCGATTTCAGGAGTGCCAGAAAATGCGAAATCACTCGTCCTCGTCATGGATGATCCGGATGTACCAAAGGAACTCCGTCCTGACGGCGTTTTCGATCATTGGATCATGTATTCGATTGATCCTGCGACGGCGGAAATACCCGAGGGAGCAGGAAAAGGTGCTGAAGGTCTGAACGGCACCGGAAAGACTGGCTACACTGGGCCATGTCCGCCACGAGACTATGAGCCATCTCGGCATCGCTACTTTTTTAAGCTGTACGCGCTTGATTCAACGCTTAACTTCATAAAGGTGCCCACCAAAGCGGAAGTTCTAACGGCAATTGAGTCGAGCACCATTGCGGAAGCAGAACTTATGGGGCGATACAAGCGAGTGGCGCCATAGTACATGGATGGTGCACCTGCATCGGAAGCGCTCAAGGCATGGTCTGGTGACAAAACATTTTCTAATCGGGAAAGGTTAAAGAAAATGACTCTCTTCGTCAGAGATACATGTTTCTACTGGCTGGACGACGAGAGTGCCCCGTGGCTCTGCCACGGGGGTGAATCGTCGCCACGCGCGCCCGGTGGGCGCTCCGCTACCAGCAAAAACACCCGGTTCGGCTCGCCGAATGCCCCGTCCGCTCTGCGGCGGGGATCGAGCGAGCCGATGTTTTTACTGCGACAAGGTTTATCGGGTCATCGATGAGCTAGGATTGCGCCAACACTTCACGATGAAGAATAAGTCGGAAAACCCAGCATTTGAGGATGAACTGAGAAGACTGAGAAACGACGGTAGTGTCATGGTCCCTTTTTTGGTTGATCCTAACCAACGACACGAAAAGGGTGGCGAGGTCCAGATGCCCGAATCGGACGATATCGTTGCTCACCTGAGGAAGTATTACGGAAAGTAGGCGCATACCATGGTGATGAAAATAGTGCGAGTACGAGTAACACCTGGCGCTAAGCGTGAGTACATTCGTGTAGGGAAGAAGGAGGTGTTTGATGTGTCTGTAAAAGAGAGAGCAGAGGCGGGCAGAGCCAATGGACGAATGAAAGAACTTGTTGCTGGATATCTGAAAGTTCCCTTGAAAAACATAGCATTGGTGAAGGGCAGCTCTGCGTCGAGGAAGACGCTGCGCGTCTTCCTCCCATGAATGGCACCATGAAAGAAGCGGCCAGGTGGCTCGCGCAGGGCGACCACACTTGGATTCTCTAGGACGGAGTACCGTCAAGAGAATCTCGGCGGAGGCCGCATCACTACCATATATGGTAGTAGCGGGGATTGAGGGTAAACCAGTATCGGCGGCGGCCGCATCCATATCCAGAAAACTACCACGCCAAACGAGGAAGAGAATGATATATCTCATGTTCATTCTTTCCGAGTGCTGGTGGGGGAAGCTTTGCTTACCACGGTCCCCGGGAGGAGAGCTGCTTTCTTAATGCCTCGCAGCTCTGCTTCGGGGTAGTTTACTATCCATTAGCTATAGCTAATGGATAGTACTGGTCTAATAAAAGAGTTAATGGCAAAAAATACTAATAAACCTGGTATTTCCGCTCGCTTCGTTTGGTAGTACGACACTTCGTGTCTTTCTCCCTACACTTGCTCGGAAACATACGTTCACGCATGTTTCCACTCGCTTTGTTTGGTAGTAAAACAAGCCGCCCGTTCGACAGTCCCCCGGACTATCGAACACCCCGCCCCAAAGGGGACGGGACATTCGCGGGCGGCACCATGGTGTTTTTCTAGGCAGAGAATCGGCCTCCGCCGATACTGGTTTACTCTCAATCCCCGCGGTATAGCCGCGGGGATTGAAACCTAGTAAAATGGTAGGTATGCACACAAACATTAAAACGACAGGCTCAGTAATGCTCACCGAAGAAGTTCGATCATTCGTATCTGAGAAGATGGAGAGACTCGAGAAGCTTCTTGATCAAAACGATACGACAACGATGGCAGAAGTTGAGCTTGGCTCAGTTTCTAACTCAAGGACGGGAGCTCTTTTTCGCTGTGAGATAAATGTAACTTTTTCGGGTAAACTGGTGCGCGCTGAAGCATCACGAGAGACTCTGCATACTGCCATTGATGAAGCAGTCGGAGAGGCGAGGAGGGAAATTCGAAAATTGCGCACCAAACATCGCGACCTCATTCGTCGCGGCGCTGGAAAGGTAAAGGATTTCTTCCGCTATTTCGGCAGCTCGTCGTGGTAGATTGCAAAAGAGTCTATTGTGTGGTATAATCAGACGATGACTTTTCAAACGAGAGTCCGGGGTGAGCATGTCACGACCGTTGAAAGCAATGACGAGGGCGTGTTTGATTCAGGGCTTCCGAGATCGGGGGGACCTCGTGCGCGCGCGCTGTATAAATCGATTCGAGCGCAGGAATTTCAAAAAGGAGACAAGATTTTGTTAACCACGAACATTCATGGCGTTTTAGCGTCCGCCGTTGTTATTTTTGAGTCACTAGGGACGACCTCGTATGTCCTCAACGTAAAAACTCTCTCAAAAAAGCCGATGTCGATAAGTCTTCAAAGTAGTAAAAAGAAATTGGGCGCTGATATTGAAAATGTGTGCCTCTATAGAGCGCATGATAAACAAATGAGCGTTGATCAAATGATTGCGCACGTCGCCTCTCGCTACGGCGGCCCGAGAAAACATAAGGCTGACGAGGAAGATGATTCAAAAGATGCGGTAGTAGATGAGAACGATGAAGACAGACGACAGCCACGACCCATGGTTCCACTGAATCCGGTGACGTTTCTTTTAGGCGAGTCTGCTGAAGGAGGCGGTGTCCTTGACGCGGTTGTATACGAAAAAGGAACACCTCTGTTTTTTATGATGGCGCGATTTAAAAAGATGTCTGGAAAGTCAGCGGTCACGAGATATGAAGTGCGCGGAAATTTGATTTCGATCAATAAAGACGGCATCACGCTGGAAAATGTCGATCCCACACTCTGGGACTTGGGAGCAGTGCATGACGAAAAGCGAGGACGCTGTACTTTCAAGTGGATGGAAGGAGATGAGCGCTTTGGTTTCCTCGCGATTACCTCAGACAGAACTACTATCGGAGGGACTTTTGAAATGGCTTTTAAAGATACGCCTCACGATACGGCTCACGAGCTCAGTAAAAAAACGAAGCAATTCAAATTGTCCCTCGCGTAGTTAGTGAGCGGCTTGTTTTACTAGGTTTCAATGCCCCGCGGCATGGCCGCGGGGATTGAGGGTAAACCAGTATCGGCGGTGGCCGATACTCTACCTAGAAAAACACCCCGGTGCCGCCCGCGAATGCCCCGTCCCCTTTGGGGCGGGGTCAGACGGGCGGCTTGTTTTACGCGCCACGCAGAAAATCTACGTAGTCCATCTCTTTTTTACCCTCGGGGACAACGCGTTTTATGACGAACGCCCCATCTTTATACGCCGCGTCCGTAATACGGACGCGGCGCTTCGCTCCTTTTTTCTCAACAAAGAAGAATGTCCCCGGCCATTCATCGAACGCGCAGTATTTCAAATAATTTTGGTACCCGTCAGTCGACAGGTCGAGCAACCCATCCTCTTTTGTTACTTTCTTTGTGTACGTGGCTTTTGCATGATCTTGAGGCTCCGGAACAAGTTTTGGTGGCGCGTCTTCAAAGAAAACGCCGAGATTCTCTTGACGGTACTCCGTCCTAGAGAATCCAAGTGTGGTCGCCCTGCGCGAGCCACCGCCGTCGTCCATTTCGTATAGTTCGCTTGTCTTCATACTCTCCTCGGACCAGCGAGGAATAACTTCCGCGAGGAGTTTTCCTCCCTCGCGCATGAGTATTTCTCCGAGCATGCTCGCGGGGAGTGGCCAGGGATCGGGAGCGACTGATGCTTGGGCGACTATTGGTCCGTGATCCATCTCTGCATCCATAAGCATGATGGTGACGCCCACTTCTTTTTCATCCGAAAGAATTTGCGAGATGATTGGCGAGGGGCCGCGAAACTTTGGCAGGAGGGAAGGATGCACGTTTAATGTTCCGGCATAGGGAATGTCGAGCATACGCTTCGGGATAAGGTTTCCATAGTCTGCAACAATAAATAATCTCCAGTTGGTATTCAGGAAAATATCTTCTGCCGGATCTCCACCTTTGAGGGACGCTGGTTGAATGACGGGGATCTCACGCTCCACCGCCCACGTTTTTGCTTCGGGAATTCGTCGCTCAAGACCTCGTCCAGCGCGCGAATCAGGAACGGTGACGACCACGTCGGGTATGATGCCGGTTTTCTCCAACTCATCGAGCACGAATGTCGCGAGCTTTGACGTGCCAAAAAATGCGGTCCCAAAAGTATCGCGTTCGTTTTTTTTCATGAGGAATTTTCTTCGATTTCGTTCTTGAGTACCTCAAAAATCTCTTCTGCTTTTTCGGTATAGAGCATTCCGTCCAAATGGTCGCATTCATGTTGGAAGATTTCTGCGAGGAGCCCAGACCCGCCGCGTTCAATTTTTTTCCCACTGGTATCGAACGCTTTCACCGTCGCCTTTGGCGAGCGTTTAATGTTGCCATGAAACCCCGGAACGGAAAGGCAAGCTTCGTTCATCAGTTCCTTTTTTCGCGCCATTTTTGAAATTTTGGGATTTATGAAGGCGACATCAGGGAACGCAACAGAATTTTCACTACTCCTTTCCTTACCTTCTAACACGAATCCGCGAACAACAAATATGCGGTAGTTGATACCTATTTGGTTCGCTGCTATTGCAACGCCGTGCTCGGCCGTTCTCAAGGACGCTGACATGCGCAAAACCATGCGCTCCAATTCTTTTTTACCGAACATGCTCTTCGGCACTTCTTTGAGGACCGTTTTCAGGATCTGAGCTTCCGCAGTGACTATTGGATCGGCCATGCCAATGAGCTTACCGCTTTTTGCTTTCAAGTTCCAGCTTTAAGCTCACCATTTTAAACCGTATTTCGTTGTTGCCCCCAATTGAGCTGCGAGAGCATTTTTCATGAAAACTAAAGCCGAGAGCCTCACACTCGTCCCTGTTTCAAACAATCTCATCCGGATCAATTTCAATGTCTATTTCAGGCGGCAATGCCTTCAAACGTTCAGCCAGCTCTTCGTTTGGCCACTCATCGCGCGCAAGGCGAATGACGGCTCGCGCGCCCCATTCGTTTTTTGATACCTGCGTTGCTGGCAAAGGCCCTACGACATCGAGATCTTTAAATTGTTCTTTTACTGTTTCGGAAAATGCGTCCACCGCAGCGCGTGTTCCTATAATCGACAACCCGATAAATATTGAAATGGGCGGGTATCTATATTTTGTGCGTTCCTTTATTTCTTCCCGGTAGAAGTCGAGTGGATTGCCTGCGACAAGCGACTTCATGATTTCGTGATCAGGGTGGCGCGTCTCGACAATGAACTTGTTCTCTGCACGCTCACGAAGAAAGTACAGTATCGAAAGCGCGTATTCGTGTGCCCGCCACGCGGGTAGCGAGAGCATACTGTCTAATGACGCGATCACGCCCGTACCGAATGGCTCAGTGAGGTAGGGGAGCATTCGCTCGGTTCCGACCAAGATAGTTTTTGCGCTTCCATAAAACTGCGCCGCTATTTTTTTTGCTGCTGCATGCGTTGACGCAGTGTCTTTGGTGAGCGAGTATATCGACACTTTGGGGAATGACTTTTCAAGTTCCTCTTTCACCCGTTCGATGCCAACGCCAAGCGTTACCAAGTTCCATCCTCGGCACGTCTTGCATGAAACCTCAGAGGGAAGTGTTGCACCGGAGCGGTGAGACATGAAAATATTACCGTCTGGCGTTTTGTGGAGAACCATGGGGGTTCCTGTGGTGGGGTCAGTGATTGGCGTGCCACAGTCATTGCAGACCGTTAAGGGCGCAATGCCGCGTCTCGCGGCAAAGACCACCACCCGTCCGTCTCGCGCTAGTTCTCGTTCAATTTCATTTTTTGTTTCAACGGTCAGTGTTGAAAAGAGGCGGCGTTCCCCTTTCCACTCTTCACGTTTTCGAGTATCCGTTATCGTCGGCTGAATGGTACTGGTGGGACGGACTTGGGAACGTGAAAGCTCATCAGCATCCCCTATTTCAACGTTGAATCGTGAATCGATGCGGAGCGGAAAGTCAGCCACAATGAGGCGTGCTCCCGTTTGCCGTGACAGTGCGTCAGCCATGATTCTCTGGTCAATATGGGGGCGTTGTATGCCGCGATACGACCGCGCGCTTTCGCGCTCAATAATAATCGTGCCAATCTTCGCGCTCGGTGCGGCGAGCGCAATACCGGTGCCGATGATGAGGAGCGGCGTCTTGTCGGTAGCGATGCGATTCCATGAAGCCACCAGCTTCTTTTTTGGGAGCTCACTCGTGAGCACGATGACGCTCGATTCGATGCCGCGTTTCAATTCATCGGTGAGCGTTTCCGCCTCAATGATCGTAGGAGTGATAATTAAGATTGATTCACCGCGCGCAAACGATTCCCGTGCAACATTGCGGTACGTGCGCACGCGCTCGCCTCGTTCAGTTTGCAGTACCAGCGAGTCTGGTTTTACGCCGACGAGGCTCTCTGTGCGCGGCGCGGCTTCAAGCTGCGTTATGGACGTCAGTATGGTTTTCGGGGCGAGCGAAGACAACACCGCGCTTTCTCGTATGCCGTGCCAGAGCGCAGCCTCCTTTGCTGCCGCAATAAACGGTGCGGTAAACACGCGCTTTGGCTCTGTCTTCCCAAGTTTTTTCAAGGAAAAATCTGCCGAACGGATATCCATCTTTTCTTCACGGACATCTTTTGCCTCAACGACGATACCGTAACTTTGCCTCTTTCGAATAGAAATCGATACGACGCTACCAATTTCAATTGGCGTGCGGGAGAAAAAAGTGAGATAGTCGCTGAATACCCCCCGTGCTATAGGAATCACGCGTACCGTGAACATAGGGCGAGTGTATCACTCGGCGGAAACTAGTGATAGAAGGTACAGACTACGCGGCAACCAAGGCTCCAATGAGTCCGCCACCTATGGCAAGAGCCGCAGTCCACCTGAGCCATTTCGGCATTCTTCCAAAAAATCCCTTCTTCATGCTTCCAGAAATCGGACGGGCGTTCGCACGCCCAAAGTCTTCGCCAACCATACCCCTTCATACTACAATGTCTGAAATGGCCAGCGACACATTTATCATTCAAGGTCTTTCTGGTAAGAAACGACTTGTCGGTTCAATAGCAGTTTACGGGTCGAAAAACGCGGCGCTGCCGGCTATGGCTGCGGCACTTTTAATTCCTGGCGAATCAAAATTTGAGCATGTACCAGGTATCGCCGATATCGTGTCCATGTCGAAGATTCTTGAAGGCATGGGCGCATTTGTTTCCCGGAGTGAAAATACGCTCTCGGTAAACGCGAAGGACATGAGTGGCACGGTACTCTTGGACGGGCCAGCGCGTTCACTACGCGCGTCAATATTGCTCATCGGTCCTGTTTTGGCGCGGATGGGAACGGTCTCATTTCCACATCCAGGGGGTGACTTGATTGGTGAGCGCCCCATCGATCTCTTCATCGCGGGATTTGAAAAGCTTGGCGCGAGACTGACCGAATCCGGCGATACGTATACGCTCTCTGCTCCACTTGGATTGTCTGGGGGAGAGATATTTTTTAGGACCGTTTCGGTGACGGCAACTGAGACCTTAATGATTGCCGCAACGCTTGCGAAGGGAACCGTCGTTTTGAAAAACGCGGCTATGGAGCCTGAAGTTATCGCGACGGCTGATTTTCTGAAATCGTGTGGCGCAAAAATTGAGGGAGCGGGTACGCCAATTATTGTTATTCATCCGGTGACGCTGGTGGAGCCGTCACCATTTCGCATCATTCCAGACAGAATTGAAGCGGCGAGTTTCCTCGCGCTTGGCGCGCTCGCCGCGGAACAACTGACGGTCACGGGACTCGTGCCATCACATTTGGATGCGGTGGTTGATATTCTTTCTGAAATGGGTGTCGCCATGAGCGTGTCGAAGGATTCGATCACCGTGCAATCGCCCGATACACTTTGCGCGGTCAGGGTACGTACTCATGAATACCCAGGATTTGCAACCGACGCGCAGGCCCCCATGATGGTGCTCCTCACGCAAGCGGTTGGCGAGTCTATCGTGATAGAGAGTATATTTGATGGTCGGCTTGCGTACACATCAGAGTTGGTGCGGATGGGTGCAAACATTACACTTGTATCGCCGCACAAGGCAAAAATAGCTGGGCCAACGGTGCTGAAGGGGGCAGAGATTCAGAGTCCTGATATTCGCGCTGGCCTCGCGTATGTTTTTGCGGCGGCAATTGCCGATGGTGAATCGAAGGTGGG
>CAYHYY010000002.1:28896-44602 GCA_964360975.1 uncultured Candidatus Saccharibacteria bacterium
GCTTGGCGGTACACTAGTACCTCACCATGTCATTTTTCTCACCAAGGCTCGGCATAGATCTCGGCACCACCTCCACGCTTGTTTATGTTCCCGGGAGAGGGATCGTTCTTAACGAGCCGTCGGTCGTCGCGGTGTCGCAGGACAATAGGAAAATTCTCGCAATCGGCACTGATGCAAAAGAAATGATTGGGCGCACGCCCGACTCTATTGTTGCGTACCGGCCAATGAAGGATGGGGTCATTGCAGACTATCGCGTGACCGAAGCGATGCTCCGTTACTATATTAAGAAAGCGCTCGGCCAGTGGAATTTTTTTAAGCCTGACGTCATCGTGTCGGTGCCCGCGGGTGTCACGTCGACGGAGCGCCGCGCGGTCGTCGAGGCGGCACTCAAAGCTGGCGCAAAAAACGCGTACGTTATCAAGGAGCCGATTCTTGCAGCAATTGGCGCGGGCATTCCAATTCATGAACCGCGCGGGAATATGATTGCCGACATAGGTGGTGGTACGATTGATGTCGCCGTTATTTCTCTTGGTGGCATCGTGGCGTCAACGTCAGTGAAGTGCGCGGGCAATCGTATTGATCAGGCTATTGCTGATTACATAAAGAAAACCTACAACCTCGCGATAGGTGATAAGACCGCAGAAGACATTAAAATTTCAATCGGCTCAGCAGTTCCTGTTGAGGAAGAATTAACGACGACTATCAAGGGTCGAGATCTTCTATCAGGATTGCCGAGAACGGCGACGGTGTCGACGAACGAAATTGTGCGCGCCATTGGTAGGGAACTGAGGGAAATGATTAAAGCAATACGGAATGTGCTCCAGGAGACGCCGCCAGAGTTGGCCGCCGACATCATTGATCGCGGCATCATTATGACCGGTGGTACGTCACAGCTTCGACACTTGCCCGAGCTCGTTTTTAGACGGACTGGTGTTCAGGCGAATATGGCTGACGAGGCGCCGTTCTGTGTTGCAAAGGGTACCGGCATCGCGCTCGATCACCTGGAGACCTACAAAAAGACGATGACCACGAAGAGGGTTTGAAACAGGTACAATTGAGCTGATGGATCTCAATGCACTTCACCGCGTTTCTGTCCTGCATCACGCGTACCTCGTGGTAGGGGACGCCGAAGGTGGGGTGGGTGAAGTGCTTCGGATGCTTGAGAAGCGAGGGGTAAAGATTTCTGGCAATCTTGATGTACTCATCGAGCGTTACCAAGATATGCGCGTAGACGAGGTACGCGACGTCATCATGCCGTTCGCATCATTGAATCCTCTTCGTGACGCGAAATACTGCATCGTCTCGTTCAAAACGGCGAACCGGAACGCCCAGAACGCGCTTCTGAAGATCATCGAAGAAGCTCCGGGAAAGACGCACTTCTTCTTTTCGACCGACATGCCAGGCAACGCTCTCCCGACCGTGCGGTCGCGATGCGTCATCGTCTCGGCAGACACGAAAGCCGCGAGCATCGAAGGCAGGGAGGAAGCCGAAGGGTTCCTCAAGGAATCGTTTGCAGATCGGCTCGAACGCATCAATCGTCTCCTCGGCGCGCTCGCGAAGTCCGAGGACCGCGGGGAGGTGCGCGCATTCGTACGAGCGGCACTGCATACGGCAGAGATGAAGAAGCTGCCTACCATGGCACTCCGGGACCTGCTCGACGCGGACGCGTACCTCCTCCTGCCCGGTTCTTCCCCGAAAATCCTGCTTTCGCACCTTGCGGTGACGCTCCCGCGAGCGTAACGCTTCGTGCGCCCTCCCCACATACGCATACAGTAAAAACATCGGCTCGCTCGATCCCCGCCGCAGAGCAGACGGGGCATTCGGCGAGCCGAACCGGGTGTTTTTGCTGGCAGCGGAGCGCCCGCCGCCGAGATTCTCTTGACGGTACTCCGTCCTAGAGAATCCAAGTGTGGTCGCGTTCCGCGAGCCACCGGGCACACACACGGCGACGATTCACCCCCGTGCCAGAGGCACGGGGCACTCTCATCGTCCAGCCAGTAGCCAGCACTACCATATATGGTAGTGCTATTCGCGGTATTTCTTCTTCGGCTTCGGGTTGGGGAACAGCAAGTAATAGAGAGGATACTTTTTTTTCATGGCGACAAATGAGAACGGGTTCTCACGAGCTTCTCTCTTGAGCGCTCTAGTATCCATTTCTTTTTCTAATCCTGCAATCGCCTGCTCATATCCGGGAATTGCATCTTCAAGCCAACGTCTGACACGTCGTATCGTGCCCATGCCGACACGAAGCTGTGTTGCAATCTCTTCGTATGACGTCCCTTGTATGAGCAGTCGCGCTATCCATATTCGTCTCCCCAGCATGATTCGCTCGCTCGGTGTCAACAAGTCTTTAAGAAATTGTTTCACTGCTTGGCGGCCACGAATTGTCGCAGTGGTGGTATAGAGAAGGTCGAGTGTTTTCATCAGTTCGGGATCCTTCATTGTTTCTTTGGTGCGCTTCATGAATACCACACTACCATATATGATAGTGTGGGCGGGTTCTAGTACGCAGTGACGTTTCGCAGAGTGTAGTTTCGCGCTCATCCAACACGCGTCGTTTGATATATTCTCCTGACGCGGTACAATTTAAACAATGTTCGATCTGGCACAATTTAAAAGAGTGGCGACCGACAAAATTCAATATCTCCAGCATGAGCTGCAAGGCATCCGCACGGGTCGCGCATCGCCCACACTTTTGGACGGTGTGAGAGTTGAGGTCTATGGTTCGATGATGGGGCTACAGCAAGTTGCGGCACTATCGACCGAAGACGCGCGGACGATCTACGTGAGTCCGTGGGATAAGGGGCAGCTCAAGGCGATCGAAAAAGCGATTACCGTCGCTGATCTCGGGGTATCGGTGGGATCTGACGACAACGGCATTCGCGTTTCGTTTCCAGAACTGACTGCCGAGAGGCGACAACAGCTCATAAAGCTCGTTCGCTCGAAATTGGAGGATGCACGGGTGCAGGTGAAGGGTGTTCGTACGAAAGCAATGGCTGATTTAGAAAAAAGCGAAATGTCTGATGATGAGGTGAAGCACCTGAAAACAGAGATTCAGAAAGTCGTGGATGACGTCAACAAAAAACTTGAGGACGCCGCAGAGAAAAAGGAGAAAGAGCTTTCCCTGTAATAAACTGATCGGGCATATTCAAAAACATGAGCATTATCATCTTTGTGGTCATTCTTGTTGTGCTCATTGTGGGCCATGAGTTCGGACATTTCATTGTTGCAAAACTTTCCAAGATGAAAGTCCTCGAATTTGGGCTTGGCTTCCCGCCAAAACTCTGGAGTCGTTGGTATGGAGGCACCGAGTACTCATTGAACGCCATCCCGTTTGGCGGGTTTGTAAGGATTTTTGGGGAAGATTCAAAAGAGTCTCTGAACGACCATGAAGCGTTTCATAACCGACCCGTCTTGCATCAAGCTGCAGTTATATTTTCTGGTCCATTTGCTAATTTTGTGCTCGCGTACATTTTTACGGTGGCTGCGCTCACCATGGGGGTTCCTGCGGTTATTGGAGATGAAAACGTTGCGGGAGATGTGGCGAACGCGCGCGTCGTTGTTGCGGACGTTGTACCGGGCAGCCCCGCAGCATTAGCCGGTCTATCTCGGGGTGACTACATTGTGTCGGTATCCAGTGGAGACCTGGTGACACTGGTCGCCAATCCTGAAGATTTAGTCGGCGCCATCGCGAGCGCGGAGGAGGAAGTTTCTGTGCGCGTGCAGCGAGGTGGTCAAGAAGTCTCGTTTGTGATGGCACCGCTCTCGGGCATCGTCGCTGACGATCCTGATCGTATGGCTATAGGAGTAGCGTCAGCGTTGATTGGTACCGTCTCGTATCCACCAAGCCAAGCAATCGTGAGGGGATTCACTCATACGGTAGATGGCGTGAAGAACGTCTTCTTCGGATTGCTGTCTCTGATTGGTGGCGCATTAACCTTTTCTGCAGATTTGACCGATATCGCGGGGCCTGTCGGCATAGCATCCCTCGTCGGGGAGGCAGCAGTCTTTGGCGCAGGTTCACTGTTTTCCCTTATCGCGCTGGTATCAATTAATCTTGGCATCATTAATCTCCTGCCGTTTCCCGCTCTCGATGGCGGGAGGCTCGCCATGCTTGGTGTCGAAACAGTCGCGCGCAGAAAAATTCCTCACAGGGTATCGAACGCCATTAACTACGCTGGATTTGTTTTGCTCATTGGACTCATGGTGGCCGTCACGGTGAATGACATCGCGAATCTAATAGGGTAGAGGGCAAGGCTAATGAATCTCTACTAAAGTTTAGCGGTCATTTCTTCGAGATCGTTGGACTACGCCTTCTGTATAGCGTGGTTCAGTGTAGACTTCCTCAGGCTCTATTTTGCCATCACTCCAGACCTTTTGAAATCGAACAGTTATTGTACCGTCTTCATTAACGCTGGTAATCCTGTGACGATTTGTGTACGTTGGTCCTCCTGAGTGAGTGCCATATGTCGCTGCACAGGTGTCACCCTCTACACCATACAACCAAAAATCACGTAAGTTTCCCCTGTAGTCTTTAGCTAATACTATTCTTTCAGGGTTATCACGTTTTAATTCTGACATAATGCATAATAAAAATATTTTAGCAGTTGAATTAGTTAACTCGAAATAAAGTTCCCTCAGGGTACACTTTTTTCGCTGTTAATTTTAGCACAATCATTTGCAATGTGTCAACCCTGCGAGTTCTAATTCTAAATGCAACACCTAACATGTGTTGCATTTAGAATTAGAACTAGCGATTCATTCTCTTCCTCGTTTGGCGTGGTAAGCAAAGCTTCCCCCACTGTGGTATGATAATGCGATAAGAAACAATATAGTCAATATTTGAGCCATTTTTCGTACAAACGAATCGTCATTCGTGAGACAATAAACGCACATGCAACAGATACTCCCGTACGAAAAGATGAGAGATGCCGCGCTCCTCTTGTCACAAACCAGTGAAGCCAAACGCAATGCATTTCTTGACCATTTATCGCGCGAGCTGGTGAAGCGAAGTACAGAAATTTTGACCGCCAATGTTCGGGACGTACAAAGAGCAAAAAGGAAATCACTCCCTGAAGCGTTCGTGCAGCGACTCGTTCTCGATAGGAAGGGAATCAAGCTTCTCGCTGAAAAATTGAGAGATATTCGGAGGTTGAAAAGCGGTCTGGGAGATACCGTTGAAAAAAGGAAAGTGCGAGGCGGATTGTTTCTAAAGAAGGTGCGCGTGCCATTAGGGGTTCTCGCGGTTATCTACGAAGCGCGCCCTGAAGTCACGCTTGATGTTGCGGCGCTCTGCGTCAAATCTGGTAATGCCTCAATATTGAAAGGAGGCACGGAGGCGCTCGACACGAATACCGCGCTGTACGGATGCATCGAAGCCGCGCTGAAAAAAGCGAAGCTCCCAAAGCACGCGGTCACGTTTATTGCGAGCGGAGAGCGTTCGGTTACCAATGAGCTATTGACGCGACATGACATTGTCGATTTGCTTATAGCACGCGGTGGCTACGGCATGGTGAAAGCGGTTATGGAGCGCTCGACCATACCAGTGCTCGCTCACGCTGCGGGCGGAGCGAGGATTTACGTCGACCAATCAGCTGACCTTTCCATGGCAGAGCGCATAATCGTGAACGCAAAAATCACGAAGCCTGCGGCTTGTAATACCGTGGACACGGTATTGGTACACACGCGTGTCGCCAAAGCATTTATTCCATCACTCGTTACGGCGCTCAAGAAGGAACATGTCGAGGTAATCGGCGATACAGAGAGCAAAAAATTTGCGAAAATAGGGCAGGCAACAGAAAAGGATTGGGACACAGAATTTCTGAGCCTGAAGATCGGTATGAAGATAGTCGATTCAGTTCATGAAGCAATTGCCTTCACGAATCGTCACACCAAGCGACACACGGAGGGTATCGTCGCAAAAAATAAGCATGTCATCGATACATTCCTGCGATCCGTTGATGCGGCCGCACTCTTTGTCAATGCATCGACGAGGTTCCATGACGGATTCGAATTTGGTCTCGGTTCCGAAATGGGAATAGCTACCGGGAAAATACATGCACGTGGTCCCGTTGGATTAAAGGAGCTGACGACCTATAAGTGGGAAGTATTTGGCCATGGCAATATCCGCACAAAATAAAATAGAGATTGGCATCATCGGCGCGGGGCACATGGGCCTCGCGCTCGTTCGGGGGTTTCTTCGTAGTGGCGTGAAGCCGTCGGCACTTATCGTGGCATCGCCACAACCCTCAAAACTTGGAACGCTAAAAAGGCGCGGCGTTTGGGTAGTGTCCGACAATAGACAAGCAGCATTGCGGGCTCGCATCATTATGGTGGCCGTTAAGCCTCAGGTCGTTGCCTCAGTGCTCTCTGAAATTCGGGATGACGTACGTACTCAATTGGTTGTCTCTGTTGCAGCCGGGATAACGGTCGCGTCCATCGGACGAAACCTGCGTCGCAAAACACGGATCGCGCGCATTATGCCAAATATGCCCGTCGCGGATGGACGAGGAGTCATTGGGCTCTTTACAAAGAACGTACCGAAAACGGAGCGAAACAGATTGCGCGGCACGCTTCAGCGTTTGGGTATCGTCATTGAGGTTGCGAAGGAAAAAGAACTTGATGCGCTCACTTTGATATCTGGGTGTGGACCAGGAGTGGTTTCGTACCTGCTCACGCTCATGGCGCATGAAGCTCAGTCGCTCGGCCTTTCTGAAACCGATGCGACGCGAGTAGCATTGGCGACCTTTGAGGGTACCTTGAGGCACCTTGAGGCGAGGCGCATATCTCCTCAGAAACTTCAAACGGCTGTAGCCACCAAGGGTGGGGTCACTGCATCTATGCTTCTGAGTCTTGAGAAGAGCTCGTTTAAGCGCGACTTTGCGAAGGCCTACAAAACTGGGCAGAAAAAAATTCAATCAATCGGCTAAACTTCTATGTATAAAAGAATAATCATAAAGGTTGGCAGTCGAGTCATCTCGGATAATGGGCATCTCAATGAGGAGGTGGTTCGGGGCATCGTGTCACAGATTGCAGAGTTGCGCTCGCGCGGCATCGAAGTCGTTCTCGTCACCAGTGGTGCAACATCGACCGGTAAGGGGCTCTTGTCAGTCGCCACTTTGCAACACAGCATGGATGAGCGACAGGTCTTCGCTTCAGTGGGGCAAATACGTCTTATGTATTTATATGCCAAGTATTTCAGTGAATTGGGTCATCTGTGCGGACAAATATTGGTCACGAAGGGTGATTTCCGTGATCGCGGACACTACACCAACATGAAAAATTGTTTCCAAAACTTATTACGAAAAGGCATCATTCCCGTGGTGAACGAAAATGACGCCATCGCCATTACGCAACTCATTTTCAGCGACAATGATGAACTCGCAGGCCTTATTGCATCACAACTCAATGCTGACGCCGTCATCATATTGACGTCAGTCGACGGCGTGCTCGTGAAAACAAATGGCGACATGAAGGTCGTGCCAGAAATCTTTACTGACACCGCAGTGGATATAGAGAAACATATCGATGCCACCACATCAGCATCGGGAAGAGGCGGGATGAAGACAAAATTTTCTATCGCGAGAAAACTCATGAAGCAAGGGATCGTGACGCACATTGTCAACGGCACCGATGCAAATTGTATTGTCGATGCGGTAGATCGAAAATCGATTGGCACGAAGTTTATTCCTGAAGGAAAGCTCTCAGCAATCAAACGACGACTGGCGCACGCTGATGGATTTGCCGCAGGTACTGCAATCGTCAACAATGGTGCCGAAGAAATTCTCACGACACATACATCGTGCAGTCTTCTGCCTATCGGTATAGTGAAAATTGAGGGATCATTCAAAAAGGGAGACATCATCGAAGTACGCGGTGAATCGGGCAGGCGAATTGGGTTCGGTATAGCGCAGTACGGCGCAGAAGAGGCGCGTGAGGCGCAAGGGAAGAAAGGTGCCAGGGAATTGATTCACTGCGACTACTTGCTCATTGGGTAACGAGCGCGGCCCCCGTACGGTGCCTGCGGGTTGGTATGAAGCCATTCTAGCGATAGAATGGAGAGCTTATGAGGCAGTCACAACTATTCACGAGGACAAGGAAAGAAGCGCCATCGGATGAGACGGCGAAAAATGGAAGACTCCTCATTCAGGCGGGATACATTCATAAAGAAATGGCAGGCGTCTATTCTCTGCTGCCGCTCGGACTTCGGGTTGTGGAAAAGATCAAGAGGATTATTCGAGAGGAAGTCAATGATCTCGGCGGGCAAGAGATATTGATGTCGACGCTTCAGAATCCTGAACTATGGATGAAAACGGGGCGCTGGCAGGATGACGTCATTGATGTGTGGTTTAAGACTACCCTGAAAGGCGGCGAGGATATCGGTCTGGCGACGACGCATGAGGAGCCACTCGCAAGAATAATGACGAACCATGTCAGTTCATACCGCGATCTACCTGCATACGTGTACCAGTTTCAAACCAAATTTCGGAATGAGCTCCGTGCAAAGTCTGGCGTGATGCGTGTTCGCGAGTTCGCCATGAAGGATCTGTATTCGTTCAATCGAGATGAGGTTGAACAGGAGAAGTTTTATACCGACGTCGGCGTTGCCTATGAAAATATTTTCCGTCGCGTCGGGCTGGGCGATTTAACGTACCTCACCTTTGCCTCAGGCGGCGTCTTTTCAAAGTTTAGCCACGAATTTCAATGCGTCTCTCCAGCCGGCGAGGACACCATATATATAGACACTGAAAAGCGGATTGCGGTGAACAGAGAGGTCTACACCGATGAGGTTCTCGCCGACCTCTCGCTTGAGAAGGAAAAACTCGTTGAAGCGAAATCCATTGAAGTGGGGAATATTTTCAAGCTTGGCACAAAATATTCTGATGCGCTCGGTCTTTGCTACAAAGATGAGCACGGTGTCGAGAAGTCAGTCATCATGGGTTCGTACGGAATTGGCATCGAGCGTCTCATGGGCACGGTGGTAGAAGTGCTTTCTGACGAAAAAGGAATCGTGTGGCCAGAGTCTATTGCGCCGTTTTCCGTGCATCTCGTGGACCTGTTATCGGGTGATGCCGGTGTCAGCGGTGTCGCCGACACGCTCTACGCCGAACTCGTGGATCATGGGATCGAAGTATTGTATGACGATCGAGAAGCGCGCGCTGGTGAAAAATTTGCAGATTCAGACTTACTGGGAATTCCGCACCGGGTTATCGTCGGGAAAAATACTGGCTCCGATGGATTTGAAGTGGTGAGAAGGAGAGATGGCCGGAAATCAGTGATGCCGCGTGCCGCGCTGCTCGAGGGCACGTATGACCCATGAGATAGATTCTCTCTAAAATACCGAGGAAGATGCGTATGGAAAATATTCAAATATCGTTACAATCCGACAGACCGAGTTATCTCACGGGGTATGAAATTTAGCATCCCAAAAGCGATCACGGAACGATTCTCTAGGGAAATAGGAATCGATCTTGGCACCGCAAACACCCTCGTCTATCTGAAAGGCAAGGGGATTGTCATTACTGAACCATCGGTCGTTGCGGTAAACCAAAAAACGGGGCAAGTCGTCGCGGTCGGTGCACAGGCACGAGATATGCTCGGCCGCACGCCCGCGCACATTGTTGCTATTCGGCCGTTGGTTGAGGGGGTCATATCGGATTTTGAGGTAACGGAGGAAATGCTGTCGTACCTCATACAAAAGGCGCAGGGCGAGCGCATGGCGTTGGGGCCACGGGTCGTCATTGGCGTGCCCTCTGGCATTACGAATGTCGAAATACGCGCGGTGAGAGATGCGGCGCGCAATGCTGGAGCGCGCGAGGTTTTCATCATAGAAGAGCCCATGGCAGCAGCGCTCGGCGCGCGACTGCCCGTTGATGAGCCGGTTGGCACGATGCTGGTCGATATTGGTGGTGGCACCACCGATATCGCGCTGATGTCCTTGGGTGGCATTGTACGAGCAAAAAATGTGCGCACGGCAGGCGATGTCATGAATCAAGACATTTCGAGCTACATTCGGAGCGAATTCAAGATACTCATCGGTGAGCGAACCGCTGAAGATGTAAAGCTTGCGGTTGGTTCCGTTATGAAACTCGCGACTCCACTGACGACCACTATTCGAGGGCGTGATCTCGTGACCGGTTTACCGCGTGAAATCGTTATTACCGATGCCGATGTTCGAGAGGCAATTGCGCAATCGGTTTCATCTATTGTGGAAGCAATCAAAGAGGTAATCGAAAGCGCTCCACCTGAGGTGGTGGCGGACGTGATGCGCCTGGGCATCTTCATCACCGGCGGCGGCGCGCTTCTGCGCGGTTTACCTGAAATGCTCGCGCAAGAATTAAAAGTTCCCATTCATGTCGTTGATGATCCTTTGACGACGGTCGTGCGGGGAACAGGTCGCGTCTTGGAAGATATCGAAAAGTATAGAGCGGTGCTCGTCGATGATGATGAAGGATCGCTACCCTAACAAGCCGCGTTCAACAAACGGATTGCTCCCCTGGGTAGCACTTGGCATTTTGGCTGCATTGATTGTGCTTCGTGGTTCCGATATTTCACCCTTTGTGCGCAGTATCGCTATCAATGTCATGACGCCTTCATCAACGTCCGCCGCATTAAACTATTTATCGAGAGACGCGCTGATTGCAAGAATCGAAGCGGATGAGAAGAAGCTCCGAAGCACTGCCTACCAGCGCGCGCTCTACGAGCTTGCGCTCAATGAAAACGCGTCACTGCGCGCTGAACAGAACGCGTCAGTTTCGGGAGCCGGGATTGTCGCGCGAGTCATGGCGAGCCCGCCAAGAACCCACTACGGCACGCTCATCCTCGATCGAGGGTCTGCCGAGGGTCTCCAGGTGGGCGATCTCGTCGTCTCTGAATCAGTGGCGCTCGGGAAAATTATATCGGTAAGCAATACCTCATCTCTGGCAGAGTTATTTTCGAGTCCTGGAAAGCATGAGGACGTGCTCTTAGGAGACCCAGTGGCTGTTGCTGTCAGCGTTGGGTTAGGCGGTGGTTCTTTCGAGGTCTCCGTGCCGCAGGGAGTTTTAGTGGCACCGGGCGATGCGGTGCGCATCCATGCATCTCTGGTGTTGCTCGTCGGCATCGTGCAGTCAGTTACTTCGGCCCCTACCGACATTTCAAAAAAAGTCCAGTTCCATAGCCCCCTTTCAATATCCGCAATAGATTTCGTTCGCGTCATCCCGGCGACACCACCCCTATGATTATGACCATCGTACTCTTTTACGCGAGCATCGTGCTCGCGCCGTGGTGGCTGACCACTATGGTGGCAGTAGTGCTGCTCGCGCGCTGGAACCTGGCGATACCCGTTATCGTGGGTGGGATGTTGATGGATCTCGTGTATGGCGCGCCTCTGCCGCTCCTCGGTGGGTATGCGCTGCTCTACACCATCACGCTGGCGCTGCTCTCATTGGTGTCACTCTATCTGCACGCTACTATGCTTGAATGAGGAAGTTTGGAGGAAAAAAATCGAACCATGAAATAGAGCCTGACGAGATTCTTATTGACGCGGCTAATCTCCCCGAGTTCGAAACTGAAAGACTGGAGGGACGAATCGAGCGCCCCCTGAACGCTCTCATGTATAGGAGATTTACTCAGGTAGGGCTTGCGCTTGGCCTCATCGCCATTCTGCAACTTCTTAATTTACAAATTATTCAACAAGATACGCTCATTGCGCGCGCAGAGGATAACCGCTTGACACACACGACCGTTCTCGCTGAACGGGGCGTCATTACTGATAGGAGCGGGGCATCTCTCGTTGAAAACGTATACGGCGATGGCGATGTGGCAACGCGGCACTACGTACTCGGTGATGCGGCCGCTCAAATAACAGGGTACGTTACCTATCCAAAAAAAGATCCTAACGGCTATTGGTATCAGGACATGACCGAGGGCATATCAGGGATTGAGCATATTTTCGATGTACATCTTGCTGGCGTCAATGGTCTTGAAATCGCGGAGACCGATGCGCGCGGTGACTTGGTTTCTGGCAACACGGTGCGCCAAGCGCAATCGGGCGATCAGGTGACGCTCTCACTCGATCGCGAGCTCCAGCAATTACTCTATACGGTGATTAAGGAGCGCGCTGATGAATCACGCTGGAGCGGTGGAGCGGGCGTCATTATGGATGTTTCGTCGGGAGAGATTATCGCCTTAGCGAATTATCCATCATTTGATCCCGAAAAAATGTCTCTTGGAGAGCCGAAAGAGTATGTGCAAGACGTACTTCAGGATCCGCGCGCGCCACTTTTGAATCGCGCCGTTGCCGGTTTATATACGCCCGGCTCGGTCGTCAAACCATTTATTGCAGCCGCCGCGCTCGAGAACCACATCATTAGTCCCGAAAAACAGATTCTCTCTACTGGTTCAATTTCAGTACCCAATCCCTACAATCCTTCAAAACCTTCCGTTTTTAAGGACTGGAAAGCGCACGGGTGGGTCGATATGCGCCATGCTCTTGCGGTCTCCTCCGACGTCTATTTTTATTCTATCGGCGGTGGTTTTGAGGACCAGCAGGGACTCGGCATCGCTGCAATAGAACAATCGCTTCGCTCATTTGGTTTCGGTGATACGACAGGCGCGATGTTTGCGGGAGAAGAACATGGGGTGATACCAAACCCAGAATGGAAAGCACAGCATTTTGATGGTGAGCGATGGTTTCTCGGAGACACCTATATTACGTCAATCGGCCAGTACGGATTCCAGGTAACGCTCATGCAACTCGTTCGGGCGACGGCGGCAATTGCCAACGGTGGTTGGTTGATGACGCCGACCATTGAAGCAACGGCGCAGGGCGCCAGAATGAAAATATCATTTTCTGACAAAAATTTATCCGTTGTTCGAGACGGCATGAAGCTCGCCGTTGATGAAGGGACTGCGCAGTCGCTCCGCGTGCCTGGAGTACAGGTATCAGCAAAGACTGGCACTGCGGAAATTGGCGCACGGAAGGAATTTATCAACTCACTCGTGATTGGTTACTTTCCCTCTGAGGAGCCTCGGTATGCATTTGCGGTCGTCATGGAGCGAGGTGCTGCCGGAACACTGCAGGGAGCTCCCGCAGTCATGCAAAAAGTATTGCAGTGGGTTGTTTCTGCGCGGGGAAGTATGACGCGCGCAGATATTTCCAGTCGTTAGTGTCGTACGACAAGCACACTCTGGAGCGGAAGGCAATCCACAGCATGGTTGACTGCTCCGCGTGAGCCTATACAATAGTCCGTTATGAAACGAAGTGCGAAGGCGGACACGCAAGTCGATGAAAACCTTCTCACCCAAGAGAAATTTGATGAGCTCAAAATCGAGCTTGAAAAATTAACGACCGTCACGAGAAAAGAGATCGCCGAGAATCTTGAGTACGCTCGATCGCTCGGCGATCTTTCTGAAAATGCGGAATACCAGGCAGCCAGAGAGCTTCAGGCGGCTACGGAGGAGCGCATTAGGCGTCTCGAGCACCTCATTAAATCGGCGGTCATTATGTCCGAGAAGAAGAAAGGACTCGTCGGCTTTGGTTCGACGGTAACGATTCGCAAGAAAGGGCATAAAGAAGACCACACATACACTATCGTGGGGTCAGAGGAAGCAGATATGCGAAATCATAAAATCTCCCATCTCTCACCACTCGGCGAAGCGATGATGGGGAAGAAAAAAAGTGATACGTTTACGTTCTCAACGCCCTCTGGCAGGCAAGAATACACGGTCGTCGATATTGGGTAAACGATAGACGGACGACTTGTTTTGCTTCTGTATAGTTTTTTGTCTATGTAGGGTATATTTACCTGATGTTTTGGCTTGACCGTGTCTATGAGCAGGCGAGCTCTGCGCTCAAGAATAAGATTGAATCCGGCGAAACACTTTTAGTGCGCGACGAAAAGACTGCCTCGGGTCACGTGCATGTGGGTTCTATGCGCGCGCTGGTACTTCATGCCGCTATTGCAGAGCGTCTTGATGAAGCGGGGATCAAGAACGTCTTCAAATTCGAAATTAACGATATTGATCCAATGGATGGTATTCCTGCGTACCTTGATGAAGCGACCTATGGGCCATATAGAGGAAAGCCACTGTTTCGCATTCCATCACCTGACGCCTCGTCGAAAAGCTATGCAGACTATTTTGGTGATCAGTACATTGAAGACATCCATACGGCGAAATTTTTTCCAGAGTTCTACCGCGGATCAGAACTCTATCGATCCGGTCAAATGAACAACGCGATCAGGCTTGCCCTTGAGCGCGCGGAAATTGTTCAGAGAATCTATCTGGAAGTTTCGAATGCGAATCGCCCCGGATGGTTTCCGCTGTCTGTTATATGCGAGCAGTGCGGTAAGATCGGCACCACGAAGGTGAGCGCGTTTGATGGCGAAAAGGTGACGTACACGTGCGAGCCACGCATGGTCGCATGGGCTGAAGGGTGTGGACACCGCGGATCTGTTTCTCCGTTCGATGGGAATGCGAAACTTCCATGGAAGATAGAATGGGCAGCAAAATGGTTCACGCTCGGCGTTGACATAGAAGGAGGCGGGAAGGATCACTACTCGAAGGGCGGTGCGCGAGATGTCGCCGAACGGGTATCGAAGGAAGTATTTGAGTACGATCCACCTTTCGGCGTTCCGAATGAGTTTTTTCTCGTAGGCGGAAAGAAGATGTCGTCCTCGAAAGGGCAGGGTTACACCGCTTCAGACATGGTGAAGCTTGTGCCGCCGCGCATGCTTCGCCTGGCGCTTTTTCAAAAGGATGTGAATCAGCAAATTAACTTTGACCCGACTGGTGACACCATCCCAGTCTTATTCGACACCTATGACCGGCTGGCCGCGAAGTACTTTGAAGATGTCGAAGATGATGATACGCGTCTCTTTTTGTATGCGCATCCACCGGACGAAAGGAAAAATGTCAGCAAGCGGTATTTGCCACGATTTTCGAGCATTGCATTCCTCGTACAAATGCCGCACCTCGATCTCCTGGAGGAAGTTTCTAAGATGAAGGGAGATGAGCTTACCGCGGAAGATGTCAAGGAAGTAGAGTTACGAGCAAAATACGCGCGTCTATGGCTCGAGAGGGCAGCATCGGATGACTTTAAGTATTCGCTTCAGAGAGAATCCGTTCCGGATGGCGCAAAGCTATTCACTGACGCTCAGAAACAGGCGCTCAAACATGTGCGGTCATACGTCGAAACGCACAAGACCTTGGACGGTCAGGAACTTCACACCGCACTCCACGAAATTCGGCAAGAGCATGAATTGGAACCAAAGGACTTCTTTGGTGCTCTCTATATTTCATTTCTCGGGAAGCCCTCCGGTCCTAAGGCAGGGTGGTTCCTGAGCGTCCTCGATAGATCACTGCTGCTGAGCCGGCTTAAAGAAGTGAGTACCTGAGTTTATGAGGATCTCGTTCTCCAGCCAGTTTGATGCCCCCTCTTCATGCTTCGATTACCTCGTAGTCATTTGATTTTTCTCCACAGCCACCGCCCTGGCCGGGCAGGCCCGTCTCGGGCAGGCCGATACTGATTTACTCTCAATCCCCGCGGCATAGCCGCGGGGATTGAGACCTAGTAAATCCCGCCACTACCATATATGGTAGTGGCGGCGGTGGGGAAGCAAAGTTCAATCCCTCCATGTATGGAGGGATTTTGGGAAGCGCCGAGATTCTCTTGACGGTACTCCGTCGTAGAGAATCCAAGTGTGGTCGCGTCCTGCGAGCCACC
>CAYHYY010000003.1:0-28911 GCA_964360975.1 uncultured Candidatus Saccharibacteria bacterium
TGACGGAAATGAGCGGTTTCGGTTCGGGTACCGCGGGTTTCCGGACATGCTCTAACATTTCTGGAACTGTTTTAGAAACTAAATAGCAAGAATTTTTGCTACGTTTATTGTGGGAGAGGATCAGGAATTGAAGCTGGCTCAGGCCGTTTCGGCGGCTCATAACCAGACGGCGGTGGTGGTTCCGTGACAGGCGGCTCGTAATGTGGATCAAACGGATCGTTTAGTCTTTTATCTTTATTCATAGTCATAGTATCTCTTTTTCGATTATATCATCCCCTTTTCTCTGCGCGCCTCGAGAATGCGCTTCATGCCTATAGCGAACGCTGCAATTCGGAACGTTGTCTTGTGCTGCTTTGCAAAATTTGAAATATCGTTCCAGGCCTTCACCATAATTGGTTTTAGTTTTTCATAAACCTGCCGCCTCGTGAGACTCTCACCAGTCATGTTTTGTTCCCACTCAAAGTATGAAACGGTCACCCCACCAGCATTCGCTAAAACGTCAGGAATGACATCGATGCCGCGCGCGCGCAAGACTTCATCAGCGTCAGCGGTCGTCGGACCATTGGCGAGTTCGAGGATAACTTTTGCTTTCGTTTTTTCAGCGACCTCCTTGGTGATGACGCCGTCGAGCGCAGCCGGAATCAGGATGTCCGCTTCCATCGTCAAAACATCATCGGGCTCTCCGATATCCGCCTGATCTTCCTCTAAGAGCGACAAGTCACAGACCGACCCCCGGCAGTATGCGTCGCGAAGCGCGCGGTTCTGATTCTTGATCTGGACATACGTCGCAGGATTTAACCCGCCGTTTTTCGTCATGACAGAACCTTTTGAATCGGAAATACCCACTATCTTGTAGCCGCGATCATACAGAATCGCGCCAATCGTTGCGCCAGCGTTTCCAAAGCCGTGTATGGCAATGCGAAGATTCTTCGGATCAAGCCCGCGATCTTTCACATACGCTTCAAGCACATAGTAGCCGCCCATTGCTGTCGCGGTGTCGCGCCCAGGAATGCCGCCCATCTCGATGGCTTTTCCGGTGAATGTTGCTGGCGCCTTCACTCCAGCTTTCTTTTCATACTCATCAACCATGACGCCCATAATTTCTGAATTCGTGTACACGTCAGGGGCTGGAATGTCGCGCGTTGGACCAAGGTACTCAAAGAACGCGTCTACGAACGCGCGCGAGACCTCTTCAATTTCAGTTTTCGAATACCCTTTTGGCGCAAACGCAACTCCGCCTTTACCGCCCCCCATCGGTATGTCGACCACCGCGCACTTAATTGCCATGGTGGCAGCAAGCGCTTTTACTTCATCAAGATCAGCATCGGGATGGAAGCGTATGCCTCCCTTATACGGACCGCGCGCGTTTGAAAATTGAACGCGATATGCAGGTAATATAGTCGGCGTACCGCCGAGCGTTACCGAGATAGTCTTTTCTATGACCCGATCAGGCTCAAGAAAAACTTTTTTGTCTGCATCAGAGAGGCCAAGAACCGCGGAGGCCTTGTCTACGTTGAGCAAAAATTGGACGAAGGGTGTCTTCATAGGTCGAGGCTATTCTATACCGCCTTGACTGCATCCGCCACAACCCGCGCCACCTCCTTGTCCAGTGGATTGGGGAGGAGCGCATCTTCCTTTGGGTCCGTGACATACTCTGCGAGCGCCCGCGCGGCAGCAAGTTTCATCTCATCGGTAATCTGCGGAGCTCCAGATTCTAAAACTCCTTTAAAGACTCCAGGATACGCGAGCACGTTGTTTATTTGATTTGGGTAATCCGAGCGGCCAGTGGCGATCATCCGAGCACCAGCCTTTTTCGCAAGATCACGCGCTATTTCTGGTTCAGGGTTCGCGAGCGCAAATACTATAGGATCTTTTGCCATTGAGCGGACCATAGTCTCGGTCACTATATGTGGACCGGAGACGCCAATAAATACATCTCTGCCTTTCATTGCATCATCTAAATCCCCGATGAGCTTCTTCGGGTTTGAAAGGGTGAGCAACTCTCTGCGGTGCTGATCGAGGTCATTGCGGTGCGGCCCTAAGATGCCCCAGCGGTCCGACACGACAATATCTCGTGCGCCCATGGCAAAGAGCATCTTGGTGATTGCATTCCCCGCCGCACCGGCGCCAGAAACCGCAAAAGAAGACCCTGCAAAACTCTTGCCGTTTAATTTAAATGCATTGAGAAGACCTGCAATAACAACAATCGCCGTACCGTGCTGGTCATCGTGCATGACGGGAATATCGAGCTCTTTCTTTAAGCGTTTTTCGACTTCGAAGCAGCGCGGTGCTGATATATCTTCTAGATTTATTGCGCCAAACGAAAGCGAGATCTGCTTCACCGCTTCAACGATGCCATCTACTTCTTGTGTTTGAAGCGCGATAGGAAATGCATTGATACCTGCAAATTCCTTAAACAAAACACACTTGCCCTCCATAACCGGAATCCCTGCGGCGGGACCGATATCGCCGAGGCCCAAGACTGACGTGCCATCGGTCACCACCGCAACCCAGTTCCTTCTCGAGGTGAGGTCCCAGATCGCCAACGGATCCCGAACAATCTCGCGGCATGCTTCGGCGACACCGGGCGTATAGGCGAGCGATAAGTCGTGTTGATTTTTAATGGGAACCTTACTCTTCAACTCAATTTTCCCTCGAATCCGCCGGTGGAATTCGAGTGATTCTTTATAGATATCGTCCGGCATGAATTATTTTGCTACTTTCACCGCTTCTTCAAGCTTGACAGATAAAACCTTCGAGACACCGTCGTTCCCCATGGTCACGCCATAGAGTACGCCAGCGCGCGACATGGTCTCGCGATTATGGGTGATGAGGACGAGTTGAGATTTTTTAGCGAGCGCCGCAACCATATCGCCGTACCTCCTGCTATTAGACTCATCGAGCGCCGCGTCGGTTTCATCGAGGATGAGGAACGGTGGCGGATTGACTGAAGACATCGCAAAAATGAGCGCAATCGACGTGAGCGCTCGCTCTCCACCAGAAAGCATGACTAAAGATTTTACGCGTTTTCGCGGGATGGAAAGCGATATATCAATGCCCTCGACATATTCAGGCCGCTCCTCATCAGCGTTCTCCATCGTCGGCTTCTCACCATCATCAAAATCTGAATCATCATCGCTCACGACTGGCTTTCGGAGTGCCTCCTGCACGCGAATGAGTGAGGCGGCACCGCCATCAAACATGACCGCAAACAATTTTGTAAACTCATCATTAATCGCGTCTATGCCGTCCTTAAACTTCATCCCTAATTCTTTTTCCAAATCCTTTATGAGGTTTTTGAGTGAGATGGCTGCTTCGTGAAGGTCGTTCAGTTCTTTCTCAAGAAACTGTTCGCGGTCGCTCACCTCCTGGTATTCCTTCATGACGTCCTCGCCTCCTTCAGCCCCCATTTCCTCAAGACGAATCTTGATTTTTTCCAAGTCTCTCTTCTCTCGTTCTTGCTCCTCGCGCTGGCGACTCTCATTGCCCGGCGAGAACATCGTAAAATTCAGCGCTTCGCGACCAATGAGCGCCCCTGCTTCGGCCATATCGCGTTTCAATTCCGCTTCTTCGAGGCCGAGCCGTTCAAGACTTCCCGCTGCAGTGGTATGGCGAAGTCGCGCCTCTCGCTCCTCTGAGGCGAGCACAAACAGCGCGCGCTCCTTTTCACGTTCGTCCACGCGAGAAGCTTCAAGTTCTGCGCGAATCGTCTCCAGATTGGCGGTGAGTGACATTTCTTTTTCTGAAAGCTGTTTTTCAAGCGCGTCGGCTGCATCTCGATCGGCTTTCATGTGATCAATATCATCTGATCCAGATTCAGCAATTCTCGTGAGCGCGCGTAGCTTCCCAAGAAATTCTTTGAGAAACGCGACGGCCTCCTCGAGACTCCCCCGGAGCATGACCGGGAGCATCGCCTCGCCTTCTTTTGCCACACGCTCGAGATCATGTGCCGAGACCGTCGCTCGCGCTCCAACTTTCTCGACGACCTCAAGTTGACCCTCAAGGCGCGCCACCTTTCGAGCGGCCTCTGCGCGTTCCCGTCTCGCGTCATCCAACGCCTTCGATATTTCTAGTATCACCCCTGCCCGCTTGTCTTCCGCCGCTCCGGCAAGCGCTTTTTTCGCCACCGCGATACGCTGACTGACACTTTCCAGAGTTTGTTTCTCTTTTTTCAGTTCATTTTCATACTTCTCCTTCGCGCTTGAAACGAACAGTTGCTCATGAGCAAAATAGGTCTGGAAGCGCAAAATGGCAGCCTCTTTTAAATCGCGAACCTTTTCGACTTTTTCAACCTGTTTCTTTAAAAATCTGAGATGGGGCGCGATCTCGCGGCGAAGCGCCTCGACTTGCCGCATGTTTTCTTCTGTCTTATCGAGTTTCCGCGTCGACTCTTCAAGTTTGTACTGGTATACCTTGAGGCCGAGTGCGTCCTCAAGCATTTCCCTCCTTTCTTTCGGCGTCGCAGAGAGAATCTTATCCGCCTCCCCCTGAGAAATAATGTGATGCCCTGATTGCCCTATATTGGCACCCGCCAGGATTTCCATTATGTCTTTCAGGCGCACTTGAGAATCATTCAGGCGATATTCGTTCGTCCCATCACGATGCACGACGCGTTCTATGACGACCTCATCAAAATCTAAATTGAGAAAGTGTGAAGCATTATTAAACGTCAGTGAAACTGAGCCGCGGTTCGAACGTGGGACAGCGTTCGAACCATTCCAGATGAGATCTTCGCCGCGCTTTCCGCGCATGGACTTCATTGACTGTTCTCCCAGAACAAAGCGAACTGATTCAGCGACATTTGATTTTCCAGAACCATTTGGGCCAACAATGGCAACCACTGCCGCATCGAATTCAAAAACGGTCTTTTTTGCAAAAGACTTGAATCCCGCTATCTCCAGCCGGGTTAACAGCATGGAAACATTATAAGCTATTCACAAAATCCCGCGCTGCTCATTTAGAAGTCGTTTGTCGGGCCAAGGATAATGTTGTATGACTCGGTGCCGCCCCCGCGGCCCTCACCATCTAATGAACCGGCGCACGTATCGTTCAAAAATGAAGCGTAGTTCGAGTTTTCTGGCTTATCCATTTGCTTTGCGAAGATGACTGCATAGTCAGTTGCAACGCATGTGTGTGCGCCGTCGTAATAGTAGCGATACGTCGCATTGCCAATACCTGCAGGATCTACCGGGGTACCCGTTAAATACGGAGCGAGCTCAGCTTGGAAGGTCTCGTTCGTGGATATATCACCGTTCATGCCCTGCGCCTCCCGAGGATAGTTGTAATGGTCTCCTATGTACAGCTCAAAAGCCTTCTGTAATTGCTTTAAGTCTGCAATGCGTCGCTGATCGCGCGCTTCGCGCTGTGATGCAGAGAGAGACGCGAGAACAACCGATGCCAGCATGCCGATTATCGCAATAACCACCATCAATTCAATGAGGGTAAACCCGGGACGGGTTTGCTTCGTCGGCGCTCGAAGATTATGCAAATCAGGATTCTGCAAATCCTTCTCGCTTGACGAAGTAAAAGCGGGACGAACGCGAGATCGCCTGCTACGCTTATCTATTTTTGACATATTCTGGAACAACTTCTCCTGGAGCCAGGATGTCGGCGCCAAGTTTTGGCTCCGTAGGAACGACGGTGCGAATGAAATACACGGACACGAAGATCAGTATGACCGCGAGTAATCCGAGCATCAAGTCTGCGTCTCGTTTCCGCGTGACGATACCCCATTTGATGAGATAATCAGCAAAAGAAACAGACCGTGGTTTCGGCATTGGGGTACCAAACGCTTTGTCTTCATTAAATTGAACGTCTGGAGCCATGTCAGAAGTATACCCCTTCAATTATCGCGAAACGCGAGCACCCACCCGCCGTGGGGAATAATTACGATCCTTCTTTCCCCTCAAGGAGCGCCTTTTTGGCAGCATCTTGCTCGGCTTCTTGTTTAGACTGCCCTTCGCCAGTGGCAACTATTTTCTCACCCACTGAAACAGAAACTTTAAACGTTCGCGCGTGGTCGGGACCTTCAGCGCTCACCGTTTTGTACGCGGGCGTTATGCCGTGCGTTGCCTGAGCAAGTTCCTGAAACTCGCTTTTTGCATCACGAAATGCGCCGGTCGCGATGACCGCAGACATTTTAGGAATGAGATGCGCGTAGATAAAAGCGCTGGCAGCTTCGAATCCTTGGTCTAAATAGATAGCGCCGACCACTGCTTCGAACGTATTGGCGAGAATGGTTGCGCGGGCTCTTCCGGTATCTTTCGCTTCCCCCTTAGAGAGAAGCAGACAGTCGTTCATGTTGAGTGCTTCCGCGACTGAAGAAAGCATCACCGCGTTCACCAGCGACGCGCGATACGCCGTAAGCGATCCCTCACTCGCCTCAGGATATGTGCGGAAAAGATAATCGGTGACCGCAATTTCCAGTACCGCGTCACCCAAGAATTCAAGACGCTCGTTATGTTTTCCAAACATATCAACATGCTCGTCGCTCTTCTTTTTTGTCGCGCGCGCTTCGTTCAAGTACGAGCGATGGGTGAACGCCGTTTCAATCAGCGTTCTATCTTTAAAGGTCACGCCAGCGCGCGCCTCAAATGCCTTGCATAGCTTGCCGTGATCCTTCACCGTACCCCCTGCCACTTTCTTCATACCATGATTAAAGCATCAGTTTTTAATAATAACGAGCACGATGGTGCCTCTACGTTTTTCCCTCGACACTTCCCATCGGCGCAGCGCCCGAATCGCCAATTTCACGAAACACCGTGCCGAGGACGCCATTAACAAATTTTCCGCTCGAATCTCCCCCGAAAGACTTTGCGAGCTCAATTGACTCATTGAGCGCTACCTTGGGCGGCACCGCAGACGCGTCACCGTACAAAAGCTCGTACAACCCTATGCGTAAAACATTTCTGTCGATGGGCGCTATTTTATCGAGCGGCCACTGCGGCGCTGCCTTCACCATGACAGCATCTACCTCTTCCCGCTTTTCGAGCACGCCACGAAGTAACGTTTCGGCGAACGCTTGATCGGTCGATGCATATATGGCGTCGGTGAGATTCCGCGTAAGGACCGCTTGCACCGCCTCAGGATTGAGTGCCCCCTTCACGTCGCATTCAAAAAGTGACTGAAGGACGAGGGAGCGTGAGAGGTGACGAGAGGACATAGATAGGTGAGGTTACGGTATAGAGTACAGGAAAGAAAAGACCTGCGGGTAGCAGGTTACGATTTCGCCTCAACGGTCGTCTTTTCCTCAGTTTTTTCCTCTTTCTCTTCAAGACCTTTTCTCTTTTCAGCCTTTGCGCGTCGGACAGAGCGCTTTGTGGTGAGATCCATGACCGAACGCCCCCGATATTGAGTACCATCAAGAAGCGCGCGGTGACGCGGGTGGGTTACCCCATCCTTGCCTTTCGCAAGCCTCGTACCCTTCAACGCGTGGTGAGAACGGCGATTGGCCGTGTGGGCACGCGTGTGTCTCATTCGAACAACCATGGAGGCTAGAATAGCAGAATAACGGAAAATGTAAACTACCCCGCGAGAGCCGCGGGGATTGAAACCTAGTAAAACGGGGCTTACCGCTTCATGGCCTCCGCAAATTCTTGTAGGACACTCTCAGTCGCCTTGGCTAAAGCATGAACCAGTTCTTCCTGCGAGAACTTTCCTCGGAAAAACCCGGCAACCATTTGCAAATCAGGTTCCTTCCCAGGCTCAAAACCCTCTCCCATCGTGGCAAGCTCCTTCTTGTCGTCTTCTGAAAGTTTTTCTCCGAGACGGACCAAGAGGTCGGCGGCTATTGCCTCCATCAAGTTCTGCTCCACTTCTTTACGTTCGTCATCGGGAACGCGAAGTTCTGACAAAACGTTGTCAACCTGCTGATAAAGCTCTACAACGCGATTTGCTAAATCCTGATCAACTGGAAGGTCGCTGCTATTTTGCGCATCGTCCTGAGGTGCGTCATTCATGCGTGTATCGTAGCACCCATGATATTTGAAAGAAACGACATGCGGTGGATGGGGCTCGGCCCGTGCTGTTTTATTGCCGCTATGTGATCTTTCGTGCCGTATCCCTTGTGGGCCGCAAAACCGTAGGCGGGGTACTCTGATGCTACGTCACCTGCCATGTGTCGATCACGCGTGACTTTTGCCACGATAGCCGCAAGAGAAATTGCAGGGACGAGCAAATCACCGTGAATAATTGATTGCTGGCGATACGTCGACGGTGCGCGCAGTCGCCCGTCCAGGACTACGTCCGCGTCTTTGGGGTCAGGCATGAGTGAAGCAAGCCCGCGTGAGATTGCGCCAGAAATAGCGCGCTCAATGCCGTCTTTATCAATGTCTTGCGCACTCGTCGAATAAACGCCGAAAGTAATCGTACCCGCCTCCACCATAGATTGCGCAATTGCGTACACTGACTCTCGATCCGCTTCACCCATAAGTTTCGAATCGGTAATTCCCTCGATAGAAAAATGCCGTTTGCAGACCACAATGCCCACTGACACTGGCCCTGCAAGAGGCCCTCGACCGACTTCATCAATTCCAACGATAGAGCGCACTGCTTCAGTGTAGTTTGAAAATCTCCCCGCTCATGAAGTTGTACACGGTGCGCCGAGAAGGCCCTACCCGTATACTGTTCCAGTGTCCGGATTTTCTCATCTATCAGCACATAGCCACTTCAGCCTCCTCGATGGGCTACCGCAAATAGACCCCCTCGTTGCCCAAGCGGCAAACTTTGGCATGCCCGCGCTTGCGCTTACGGATCGCAATAATCTTTACGGCGCTATAGATTTCTATAAGGCATGCAAAAGGGAAAAAATAAAACCCCTCATTGGCGTTGATGCAGATTTCTCCCTCCTCGGTGTCCGTGGCCACCTGATCCTCATTGCAAGAAACAGGGGGGGTTATCAAAACCTCTTGAAGCTCGTCTCGGGGGCGCACCTCGGCGCGTCGACCACGCCACTCGTCACCGAAGCACACATAAAAGATTTCGGAGACGGGCTCATTGCGCTGATCCCCGACACCGCACTCGTCGGAAAAGCATCAGGAAAGTTGGTTGATGAGCTCACGGCGACGCTGGGGAAAGACAACGTGTACGCGCGGCTTGGGTGGAACGGCGGCCGCGAACGGCAAATTCGAACTGCCGGAGTAGCTGACGCATTGAAGCTCCGCCTTGCGGCCGCCGATGGAACCTACTATCTGAAACCGGAAGACCGTGAGGCGAGAGACATCGTGCGCCGCATTGCTGATCCGAGCGCCGAAGCAGATGGAAACGATCGCGCGTTCGCCGGCGATGCAATCCTAGAAGAACGCTATCGCGATTTTCCGGGCGCCGTTTTGGGGATGCAAGAGATTGTTGAGAAATCCAATGTCGAACTCTCGCTCGGGTCCTGGGTATTCCCCAAGTTTCCTATTCCGAAAAATTCGACGGCTGAGGAAGAACTTAAAAATTTGGCACAAAGCGGCTTTGCGCGCCTCAATATCAAGCCTGATGAAATTCTTGTAAAGCGCCTTGCTTACGAGCTCTCAATTATTAACGGCAAGGGATTCGCGCCGTATTTCTTAACCGTGGCCGACCTCCTTTTATTTGCACGGACGAGCGGCATACTCACCACCACCAGAGGATCCGCCGCAGGCTCCTTAGTTGCCTATCTCACCGGTATCACCACCGTCGACCCCATTCTGTATAGGCTCCCCTTTGAGCGATTTTTGAATCCTGAGCGGCCGAAGGCGCCAGATATCGATATGGATTTCGCTGACACGCGCCGCGATGAAATGATCCATTATGCAAAAGAAAAGTATGGCGAAAAATCGGTGGTACAAATTGGAACGTTTGGGACCATGGCGGCGCGCGCTGCAGTTCGCGACATCGCGCGCGCTATGGGTTACCCCTATGCGGTCGGCGATCGAATCGCGAAAATGATTCCCATCGGTTCTCAAGGATTCCCTATGACTATCGATCGCGCGCTCGAAATGGAGGAAGACCTGCGCAAATTACGCGAGACCGACGACGATGCAGAAATCATTATTGACACGGCAAAGCGCATTGAAGGCAATGCGCGCCACATATCGATCCATGCTGCCGGCATTGTCATTGCGCCTTCGGAGGTGACCGATTTCGTGCCGGTGCAGCGCGACCCATCGGGCGCAACGGTTATCACGCAATACGACATGCACTCCGTTGAAGATGCAGGACTGTTAAAGTTTGACTTTCTTGGACTCAAGAATCTTTCCATTCTCGGCGATGCTCTTACTCGGGTAAAAAGACGCGCGGGTGTGTCTATAGATATAGAGAACATCCCCCTCGACGACCAGAAAGTTTTCACCATGCTCCAGAACGGGCAAACAGAAGGCGTGTTTCAGCTCGGCGGTTCCGGCATGACGCACTATCTCAAAGATTTGAAGCCATCCTCAATCCACGATATTAATGCCATGGTTGCGCTGTACCGCCCGGGACCTTTGGAATCAATCCCCGCGTACATCGCGAGAAAACACAACCCCCACCTTGTCACCTTCCTCGACCCTCGGTTAAAAAATATCCTTGACCGATCCTACGGCATCATCACGTACCAAGACGATGTCCTCATGATTGCAGTCGAACTCGGCGGCTACACGTGGCTTCAGGCAGACGAATTGCGACGCGCGATGGGTAAAAAAATCCCTGAAGTTATGCGTGCTGAAAAAAAGAAGCTCGTCGAAGGATTTATCGAGTATGGCAAATTGAAACCCGAGAAAGCGGAGGCGATTTGGAAGCTTATAGAACCATTTGCCGCATACGGTTTTGGCAAGGCGCACGCGGCGTCCTACGGCAAGGTGGCGTATCAGACCGCCTATATGAAGGCGCACTATCCTACCGACTACATGGCGGCAGTGTTGACCGCAGACTCGGGCGACGTCGATAAGGTGTACGAACACGTCGTCGAGTGCGAAAAAATTGGCGTCAAAGTATGGCCGCCCGATATAAATGAATCATTTGAAACATTTACCTCGGTCGCCGAAGGCTCAATACGTTTTGGGCTCGCCTCAATAAAAAATTTCGGCGAAGCTGCCGCTCACGGCATTATCGAAGAACGCGCAAAAAATGGACCGTTCGAATCAGTGGCGGATTTTTTGACCAGAATTCCCGGTACGCTCGTTAACCGCCGATCCCTTGAAGCGCTCATAAAAAGCGGCGTCTTTGACGCATTCGAGCGACGCGGAACGCTCTTCGCCAACATTGATATGCTCTTGTCGTTTGCGAAAGAGGCAGGAGCGATGCCAGAAAATCAGGCATCGCTCTTCGGCGCGAGCGCCACCTCAAAACCAACGTTAACGCTCACTCCCGCGCCGGTAACAGACGCCGAGATGCTTGCATGGGAAAAAGAGCTCCTCGGTATTTATGTTTCAGGGCATCCGCTGGATAGATTTGCGCAGACGCTTGGCGATTATCAAAACTCGATTCGGCGCGCGCGCGAAGAGGAGCGCCACAACTATCCGATCGCGGTAGCCGGGGTCGTCGAGAATGTGAAGACGATTCTCACAAAAAAGGGCGACCGCATGGGTTTTGTAAAAATTACTGACAAAGAAGCCTCGATCGAAGGAGTGGTGTTCCCAGAGGCATTTAAGGCAAATCAGTCTTCGCTTCAAGAAGGAACCTGCGTCCTGGTGAAAGGAAAAGTATCAAAACGGAATGGCGAACCATCGCTCCTCATAGAAAAAGTGAAGGCGCTTACGTAGCGCTATGAGTCTACGAAATATTTACATGCAGCGATGGCTTCAATGCGACTGAAGCCAGCTGCCTCGTGTCTCTTAACGCACGTGTCAAACGCTCTATTATTCTCAATTCTCGGGAGAGGCTTTGAATCACTCTCAAAGGTACGGCAAGTTGAATCCGCACTTTCAGAGCCGTGTGTTTCCAGAGGCGACATTTTGTTGTCAGACCATATCATGTATCTACAGTGAATTCACTCTTGACACGGTGCGTAAGGAGAATACAGTGAGCTTTGTGAATACTCATTACACCACGACCACTACCACCGATATCTGCTGTTAAGCGGGGCCGTGGTCGTGCACGATTCCCGCATAAAGCGGGATTTTTTTGTTTAAACGACTATAATGACAAATTATGGACTCCGACCTTCAAAATAAGCGCCATACACTTGCCCATCTCCTCGCCGCTGTCATTATGCAGCTCTACCCCGACGCGAAGCGCACTATTGGACCAGCCATCGACGATGGTTTTTATTTTGACTTTGAGTTCCCTTCTGGTGCCCCATCAGACAAGGATTTTCCCAAGATAGAGAAAGCCATGAGGAAATTGCTTCCCTCGTGGAAAAAGTTCGAGCGTTCAGAGCTCTCTGCAGACGATGCAAAAAAAGAATACCCAGAGAACCCGTATAAGCACGAATTAATCGATGAATTCACCAAGGAGGGACAAGAGGTCACGTTCTATAAATCAGGAAATTATTGGGATCTTTGCAAGGGAGGTCACGTTGAAAATCCGTCTGCAGATATTGCTGAAGGTAGCTGGAAGCTTGATAGGACTGCTGGCGCATACTGGCGCGGGAACGAGAAAAATAAAATGCTGACCCGCATTTATGGTCTTGCGTTCGACACTAAAAATGAACTGGACGACTTCATTGCGGTGCGCGAGGAAGCGAAAATGCGTGACCACAAGAAGCTCGGGAAAGAACTCGACCTCTTCACCTTCTCGGAGACTATCGGTAAAGGACTTCCACTGTGGACTCCGAAGGGATCAATCATTCGAAGGGAGTTGGAGAGATTTATCGTGGATGAAGAGATACGACGTGGATACCTTCATGTGTACACTCCTGACCTCGCCAGGATTGCGCTTTACGAAAAATCAGGCCATTACCCTTACTACAAGGAATCAATGTACGCTCCCATCAAAATCGATGAGGAGCTCTTTATGCTCCGGCCCATGACCTGCCCGCACCACTTCGAGCTGTACCTGCGGAAGCCTGTAGGATACCGAGAACTACCGATGCGTATCGCGGAACTTGCACAACTGTACCGCTATGAACAGTCAGGCGAGCTTATGGGCTTGCAGAGAGTCCGCACCTTCTGCCTCTCAGACGCGCACATCATCTGTGCAACGGAAGAACAAGCTGTCGAGGAAATGGGCGGGGCTCTCGATCTTATTGAGTATGTCGCTGGCACCTTTGGACTGAAGCAAGGTGAGGATTTTCACTACAGACTCTCGCTCGGCGAGCGGGATCATGCCGACTCCTCCAAGAAGATAGCGAAATCAAAAAATGGAGGAACGTTGTCGCTTCCCGCGCTCGGTGCGGCACACACGGGAAAATACTATGACAATGACGAGGCGTGGGAAAAAGCGGAAGACCTCCTTCGCAAGCTCATGGTGCGTCGTGGCAAAAAGTACGTTGAAGCGATAGGCGAGGCAGCATTCTATGGTCCGAAGATTGATGTGCAGATGAAGAATGCGAATGGAAAAGAGGACACGGCCTTCACGGTCCAGTATGACTTCTGCATGCCCGAGCGATTCGACCTGACGTACATTGGCGAGGATGGCAAGAAACACCGCGCATTTGTGGTTCATCGCTCATCAATCGGAGCAATTGAGCGTATCGTGGCGTTTCTCATTGAGCGATATGCAGGGGCGTTCCCCCTCTGGCTCGCACCGGTTCAGGTACGCGTGCTACCTGTCTCGGAGAAACATGTGGAATACGGACAAAAAGTCCTCGAAGAACTGAGGTCCGCAGGATTCCGCGCTGAACTCGACGCTGCTGATGAGTCACTCGGCAAGAAAATCAGAAACGCAAAAAAGGAAAAAATCCCCTACCTCTTCGTCGTTGGCGACAAAGAAGTAGCATCAAATACGGTCACGGTCGAAAATAGAAAAGAATCAGAGGGAGCGATCGAGCTACCCAAGATCATTCAGCGTCTCGTCAGTGAGCGCGCAGATCGAAGCGAGTGACCTACAGAGCCCCTGGCTTTTTTGTTTTTTTCCATAAATCTCCCGAGACACCGTCAGCAATAAGATTTACCGCAGCACCAATTCCTTTCAATATCCATTTTGAGACGTTCACGGCGGGATTGACCACTCGGCGAACGAGGAAGTCGAGATCAAGCACGCGCAATTTAAACATAACCATTGCCAATACCACAGGGTACACAAACGGAATCGTGTAAAAGGCAAACCCCGGTAGCATATTGAGCGCTCCCGTTATCCCTGCGGCAACGGTAAATTTCTTCCAGCCCAAAAACCCAAATCCCGTATCGGCTGCCACTTCGAACATTTTACCAATAGGTTGGCGCACTGCCGTCCACCACCATGGAAGTTTTTGCAGAGGCTCTGGCGCCACATAGTTCGTGAGATGCGGCGCGAGCCAGTTCATCAGCTGATCCGCCTTTTCCATAAGGAGCAAGGCATACCATTTGATACGCATCATGCGCTCCGTTTCTACGGGTTTAGGCTGACTCTCGAGCATCGGTACATGATGCAGATGGTCAGCCGATACACCACTGGCCGGAGACGCCTCGTTCCGCCTCCGACGAAAAACTCTCCGCATCTTTGCAATCGACTCGTGATAGCGCAATGCAACTTTTGATTTGAGCCGACGTGCGCGCTCAAGAAATCGTTCTTTTCGTGCTACCACTTTTTCCTTAAGTAAAGTAAATGTAGGTCGCACACGTTCGCTATAAAATTTTCGCACTCGCTCACGTCTCGCCAAACGAGGAGATGTAGAGTCTCCTTCGTTTTCATTTCCACCCTGTGGTGCTTGTTCGTGGCCCCTCATTTTTTTATTATACCATAATATACTATCTATATCAATCTTCGGTGGATAAGAAAAGCCGCGCACAAAGTGCGCGGCTCACGGGCCCCAGTTCCCTTCGATGACTTACCCAACAATCTCGAACGCCTGAGCCAGCGCGAGCTTCACGCCGGTGAAGGGAGATGCGTACACGGTGTCGAGCGCATGCGTGAAGATCTCAACCAATTTCGAGATTGCCTCGTCATGCACGTTCGCTGATGCCTCAAGCAGGTTCTTATCGAGACCATTCTTACCGCCGTGTCGCACACGGTACAGTCGATCAAGAACTGAAGCGACTCCGGTCATCAAAGACGTTGGGCTCACGTGGTCATGTTCCATTGCGCGCACTATCGCGTACGTGGTGTCTCGATCCCTCGTAAGAATTGCGGTGACAAATTCTGCTGCTGCAGCTTCGCCCACATCGAGCGCCCGTGTTGGCTTTACCGGCTCAATAATCTCCTCGAGCGCGATCGGCGCTGAGAGAGAAGAGGATACCGACTGCGAAGCGCGAGAAGTAATTGCACCACCTTTAATGACTTCAAATCGATCAGAGGTCAGCATGACCCACCCATCTTCGCGCGGGATCGTGCGAACAGCTTCATTCAAGATCGTGCCGAATTGGCTCAAGGATTCCTGCCGATTGCTTGAGAGCGCTGCTGCGCCGACGACCGCCTCTGGCGACATAAGAACGCCTGCCGCGTGTGCACGAGCTTCAATGACATCCTCTATTGCAGGAACTCCGTCTGCTACCGCATGAGGCGCTGTGTGGGTGACCTGCGGCTCTGGAAGCATGACTGCCTGCGGACGAGGGGCAACCGCTATAGGTGCGCTCGCTACCAAAAATTCTTTACCTGGCGAAGCAACGGGCACCTCGTTCACTGACGGTACTGCTTCAACAGGATAATCAACTCCGTACGTATTGAGCCGCCCTGAAATCTCATCGTACTCATCATGACGACCATGACTGTTGGTGACACCCGCGAGTGTCATCGCCGAACCCAAGAGGTAGCGTATACCCGCCTGGCCGGTGACGAAGTACGCGATCATGGCTGACGCGAGAGCAACGGCGAGCCAGAAGATGAGCGTGAGCGCAGGGCCAGCCTCAAAGCCGGTGTACGGAACTTGAGAAAGGTAGACGAAGGCGAGATCTTGTTCCGTTGGTTTCTTAAAGAGCGTTACGGTTGGTGGATCGAATCCACCACCGCCGCCGCAATTCGTCACGCATCCGATGTTTACGTTTACGTCAACGACGGCGGAACAGGTTACATTGCCATAGGGACCAGTAAACGTTCCGGTAAACGTCGTGTCGTCAGATGGATACACATCGATTGACGCGCCTGCCGAAACCGGACTTGCACTGCCAACGAGCGGACTTATTGATCCAGAAGAAACATTTGCAGAAGTCCACGAGACCTTTATAGATTCCCCAGGATTAATTTTGTTTTTCGAAAGTGAGAGCGTACATGCGGGAACCGGAGGAGCTGGAACGGTAACGGTAGCATTACAGATCACCGTGCCGCCAGTGCCGATAAAGGTGCCTGTGTACGTCGTCGTGGTCGTCAGGTTGGAGACCGGCTTGCTGTCATTCACGGCGACCGATCCAACACCCTGATTTATTGTTGCCGTCGTTGCATTCGTCGAGGTCCAGGTAAGGACCGCAGCGCCATTGTAGGCAACGCTCGTCGGATTAATGCTCATGGTGCAGGTTGGCGCGTCAACTTTCGGACGTACTTTTACTTTTGTTGCGCACTGAACCTCCCCACCGGGACCTTTCGCTGTTCCGGTATAGACAGTCGTCACTGGAGGAGATACTGCTGCATCGCCTCCGACAACGGGGGTCACGGAACCAACTCCCTGGTCAATAGCGATTGACGTAGCATTCGTGGTCGTCCACGTCAGTGTCGACGATTGACCTTGGTCGATGGTTCCAGGATTTGCGTCAAGTGTGCAGGTTGGCGCGTCGTAATGCTTCGGGGTGACCTTTATTTTCGTCTTGCACTGCACTGAGCCGTACGGTCCTGCAAATGTTGCAGTATAGGTTGTTGTCTGCGTTGGTGAGACGACCGCATCCCCTGCGGCTACCGGACTCGCGTCACCAACACCCTGATTAATGGAGCCAGTACTGACGTTTGCCGATGTCCACGACAACGTCACGGAATCACCTTCCGTAATCGAGTGGTCACTTGCTGAGAGCGTACAAACAGGCACTTTCGGTTTCTGCACGATGACCGTGACATCGCACTGCGCGCTACCGCCGGGGCCTTCGACCGTACCGGTGTAGGTAATCGTATCAGTGGGATAGACATTCTTTGTACCGTACGCAACCGGTGTCACTGAACCAATCCCCTGATCAATGGTGAGCGAGGTAGCGTTCAGCGTGACCCACTCAAGAACGACACTCTCGTTCGGCGAACACATTTTTTTCGAGACCATGAGTTCGCATGTTGGAGGTGGCGGCGTACAGTCTTTCGTAAGCGCCACGTTAACGATGTTTGACTCAATCCACGTACCGAAGTTGTTGTACTCGTATGATGAAATCTTGGCTTTGTTTGGTACGACGATTGAACATAGATCGGGGGTGCCAAACTTTCCTATCCATTTGACCCAACCCGTTTCATTCGGGTCAAGGTCCCATGCGTTCCAGATCAAGGCGCGGGTCGACGACGTGTACACCGGGTCGGACTGGTAGCCCGCCGCAACGTTCGCAGAATGCGTTTCAGACTGATAGGCAATGTTCGGGTCGACGACATCGATAAGCTTGACGCCGCTCCCGGTGCATTTCTTGTTGCCCGCGTTTTTGAATGACAGCGTGTACTCGACTGCATTGCCAGCGACCGCAGTGGTCTTGTTCGCTGATTTTGTGATTTCAAGTTTGCACTCTTCTGGAGGAGGCGGCGTGCAGTCCTTTTCAATCGTCACATTGACGACGTTTGACTCAACCCAGGTATCGAAGTTGTTGTACTCGTATGATGAAATCTTGGCTTTGTTCGGCACTATCGCTGAGCACTGCGTAGGCGTCCCTGCCTTTGCTTTGAATTTGACCCAACCCGTTTCATTCGGGTCAAGGTCCCATGCGTTCCAACGAAGCGTACGGTCAGCCGACGTATAAATCGGGTCGGACTGGTAGCCCGCCGCAACGTTTGCCGAGTGAGTTTCGGATTGATAGGTAAGTCGGCTGTCCATGACATCGGCAATCTTTACACCACTTCCGGTGCAGGTTTTCGTTCCGATATTTTTGAAATTGAGCGTGTACTCGATGGTGTCGCCCGGCACCGCGTCGGTCGTATCTGCAGATTTTGTTATTTCTAGTTCGCACTTTTTAGGTTCTTCAATCGTGATCGTTTTCTCGCACTGAACCGTGCCGCCGCTGCCGGTCGCGGTCAACTGATACGTATGCGTTCCGTACGGCAGGGGCGGTACGAAGGAGTGCGAGCCGTTCAAAGGATGCGTTTGAATGCTGGCTGTCGGCACCTCGCAGGAGAAGCTTCCTGACAGGTGAGCGCCTACACATCCTGAGACAGACTCCCACGCGCCATTCTGGTACCGGATAATGCCGTTGTTTGAACAGCTGTTATACGTACGGGCCCCGATATTCTTTGCAACAGCGTCCGTCCCATTCAAGACATAGCAGACACGGTTCATCGTCGTCTGATCTGCCGCAAAGGTGCGGCCGACGAATGCCGTTTCATTGAACACGACACCGCCATTCACCAGTAGGTCGAGTTTTACGTATTGATTCTCGAAGAGCTCTCCTTCGGTGTGCGGCACCAGGGTCGTCGTGCCTGGCAACGTGATGCCAGGAACTTCAGGAGAATTGGTAAGCGGTTTAATGAGTGCGGTAAAGGCATTTTGCGTCGTCCACGAAATCTGATCTTGCGTAAGGTCGAGCGTGCACTGCGGAGGTGGTGGTGGCACGCAGCCATCTATCGTCACGCCGACACCGGTCGATGCGATCCATCCCCATGCGTACTGTGTTGCGGTGATGAGACCCTGGTTAATGAGGTAGTAGGAGCAGTATGGAACGGGCTTCACCAGCGTGGTGACGGTCACCTGTCCGCTCTCGCCTGGGTAGAGGACGTACGCATTCCAGTCAACGTAGTTATTCGTCGCGTTATACGGATAAAGTTCCGTGTGGGGCTCGGTGTCGGTCGGTAGCGTCGGCAGACTCTCGTCATGACCTCCGGTCATGTTTGGCGTATGTGTCTCCGAAACAAATGAAAGGTACTGGTCGAGACGATCCTGTACGTGTACACCGCTGCCAGTGCACTTGCCCGTTCCAGCATTTTTGAAATTGATGGTGAAAACGATCTGGTCGCCCGGGACCGCAGAGGTACGGTCTGCTGTTTTATTTATCTGAAGCAGACATCCGCCAATCGGAGGGACGTTCGTCGACGTCACAAGGTTTGCAACCGATCCGCCACTCGTGCCTGATTCGGTCACCGGGTCATTCTGCTCTATGAAGCAGTTTCCGTTTCCGCAAATGTCGGAAACAAGCGCGTTCGCAAAAGTAGCACCATACGTACCTCCCGTGACGTTCGTGACGATTGAAAAAGCTCCCGTCGCCATGAAAGCGATGAAGAGGAGCGCGGTCAAGGTTCGATTTTTAAAGATATTCATGGTGCAGGACTTGATGCTATGCTCTGATTAATTTTTTAAACTACGTAAGGGGAGTCGTCGTTACTAAATCGGCGCTGATGATATACCGGTCCTCCTTGGCGCCCAAGGAGTTACACGTTACGAGAACCAATCCCTGGACACCCTTCCGGAGCGCGACTTTCCCGTCTGACGCCTGCGCAAGTTCGACTGAGCGTACCTGATACGTGTAGATCGTATCTGCGGAATAGACCGTGATTTCATCGCCTGCCTCGAGTTTCTGAAGATCGTTGAAGGCTTTGAATGCCTTGTTCCGGACGACCGGCAGGTAACTCTGGTGACCAAAAAGCAATAGGTCTCCAGATTCGGACAGCGTCGCCGAACCGGGGAACCTGACTGCCCCAGAGAGAAGCGCCTGGTCGAGCGTTGGGATGTCCGAACTCCGGGGTTCAATAATCTTCGTATCAACGCCAACTTTCTTCACGACAATGCGTGTCGGCAAATCGGCGCCACTGGCGTACGCAACAGCTGGTGCTGTTGGCGCTACAGGAAGATTGATCGCGTTGCCCGTCGGTGCTTCAATCACGGGCTTTGCGGCGATGGCAGTCACGTCAACAATCTCGGCGAAAGGAAGTTCGTGGTCGCTCGTTTGGGTGACTGGTTCATTTGCCATAGCAGGTTTCTCTGGAACAAAGTCAATGATGAAGAGAAGCGACGCCATGATGAAGAAAGTCACGAAAAAGACGATAAGAAACCGCCACAGGGCAACTGAGGCGAATTGGTTTGGCGTGTTTCTCGGTGTACCATCCATTTTTTGAAAGAGCTCTGCGGCGCGAAACGGCTGAACACTCCGCACAGCTTTGGATAAAAACCTTACATCACGGAATCGAATTTGTCAAGAATATTTTTTGCCTTCTGCAGTTTGCATCTGACGCTCCCGAAGCGATAGCCACAACGAAAATTGACAAAGCAAAAACTTGACAGATGATTTTTCCCATGCTATACAGAGCGACATGGAAAATTATTCTCATGCCAACAGAGGGAACGGCGGCATCGTATCTCTCGGCACGCGGGCGTTAGCGATCCTTGGTTTTCTCGCCATTCTGAGCGTCGGTTTGTGGGGCAGCGTCACGGTAGCGAGCGCCGTACCAAATGCCTTTCAGGCAATTGCATCCGCACTTTCATCACTCACCTCGATTTTTGTTTCTGCAAATGAAACGATTTCCCTTTCAGCGCCGTCTTTGTCGGTAGCATCGAATGAAGCGTTTGCGCTCTCGTGGACTCATGCTGATAAGAACGTCAATGGTTCGTATACGTTCCGCTATGACTGCGCGGATGGTGTTTACTTTACCTCACCTGATGCAACGAATGCGCAAGCAGTGGTGTACTGCAATGTTCCCTTCAACTTCTTGCATACTGAAAACTCAATTTCCTTGACGCCAGTTTCAAAAAACAATCGCTTTATCGACGTCCAGGTGTACGTTGACTTCACGCCAAACGGCGCATCGGTAGCGACGGTGACCGGCTCGACCGTTATGACCATCGTGAATGAGAGCCTTACCACGAGCCCGGTCCTCACTGGTTCCGGCACGCCAACAGCGGTAGTACCAGCAACACCAGAAACGCCGACCGCACCAGTCGCCTCGCTTCCTACAACGCCAACAGCAGGCACGCCAACATCAAACGTGTACCTCATTGATGGTTCAATCCCTCAGGGGTCTGACCCGAACGGCTCCGTAGACCTCGTACCGCGTATTATTGAAACTGGCACGGTGAATATAACGACGGGGGTCTTCACGCAAAGCGATACTCCTTTGCGCAATCCCGTTGGCGCGCGCGTTGCCGTCCGCTTTGCGGTCGAAAACAAGGGAACAAAACGCTCTCCACCATTCGACTTCGCCGCAGTCCTCCCCACACTTCCTCAGAACATATTCCAGTCGCCAATGCAGGCTGAACTTAACCCCGGCGACCGCATTGAGTTCACCCTTGCCTTTGACCGCTTTGTAGAAGCAGACAGCGGTGAGATCACGATCAACATTGACCCGTCGCATCGCTTCAACGAGTCGAACAAGGAGAACAACATACTGAAGTACACCGTCAGTGTTGTTCGATAGACACTGAGAAACACCCGACGGGTGCGAATTCCAAGCAAAAACCCCCAGCCGAAGGCTGGGGGTTTTCAAATTTTATGATCGAGATTATACATCAACATTCGCGGTCTTTGCATTTGATTGGATGAATGATTTACGTGCCGGGACGTCGGTTCCCATGAGGACATCGAATACCCTATCCGCGTCCTGCGCATCGACCACATTAACTTGCTTTAAGACGCGCCTTTCGGGATCCATGGTCGTCTCCCACAATTCTTCGGGGTTCATCTCACCAAGGCCTTTGTAGCGTTGCTCGCTGTAGCGTGGCGTCCTGGCCTTCGCCTTGCCCTCTTTCTCCTCATCGACTGCTTCGTCCTCTCCTTCAGTTTCAGAAACTTCTTCCGGAGGCAAAACCCCCGATGCCACCCCAAGCCTTTTCTTGAGTTTCTCCTTTTCTTGGTCGGTGTGGACGTAGTGTACTTCCTTGCCGTATTTAATTTTGAAGAGCGGTGGTTGCGCGATGTACAAGAAGCCACCATCAATGATTGGTTTGAAATACCTGTAGAAAAGCGTAAGTAACAGCGTTCGAATGTGCGCGCCGTCAACGTCAGCGTCAGTCGCAATGATTATCTTGTGGTAGCGCAATTTCGAAATATCGAACGAGTCGCCGATCGCCGTACCCATCGCAATAATGAGCGCTTTGATTTCAGCCGAATCGAGCATCCTATCGAGGCGCGCTCGCTCCACGTTCAGAATCTTTCCTCTGAGTGGAAGTATTGCCTGCGTTCGCCTGTCCCGACCTTGCTTGGAGGACCCGCCAGCCGAATCTCCCTCGACGATAAATACTTCTGATTCAGCAGGATCTTTGGTTTGGCAGTCCGCGAGCTTCCCTGGAAGCGCGAAGCCGTCCAGCGCGCCCTTACGCAAGACTGAATCCTTTGCTGCCTTTGCAGCCTTCCTGGCCTTCATTGCCAGCGCTGCTTTGCCGAGAATGTAGCGCGCCTCATCAGGGTGCGCGTCAAGAAATTCTGCAAATGCTTCGCTAAAAACTGTATTAACCGCGGACTGTGCCTCTACTGAGCCAAGCTTCCCTTTCGTCTGACCCTCAAACTGAATCTCGCGAAGCTTGACTGAAATAATGGAAGTTAATCCTTCAAGAACGTCATCACCGGTAAAGTTTTCATCATCCTTGCTATTGCCGTTCTTGTTCCGAAATGAATTCAGCGTACGCGTGAGCGCCGTCTTGAAACCAGTCACATGTGTACCTCCTTCTGCGTTGTAGGTGTTGTTAGCGAACGCGGTGATTCGTGAGGAAATATCGTCGACGTACTGAAGCGCGACTTCTACCTGCACGCCTTCAGCCTCCTTATCAACGTAAAAAATAGTGTCGTGAACCGGCTTTTGAAAACGGTTATTGAAAGCGACCAGTGACTTTAAACCCCCTTCGAAATAGAAGGTCATCGAAGGCACCAGTAGTTCGAGCTCCCTAAAATATCGAACATCCGCAAGATCTATTTTCCCGGGGTATTCACGCGCATCAATGACCGAGATGCGCACGCCTTTTACTAAGTACGCCTGTTGGCGAAGATGCGCAATAATGCGGTTCCACTCATATTTTATCTCAGGAAATATTTGCGGATCAGCGTCGAAAGTTATGACGGTGCCGCGCCAGTCAGAGGACGACACTTTCTTAACTTTCACCTTGGCCTTCCCGCGCTGATATTCTTGAATATAATAGCCGCCATCGCGGTGAATCTCTGCCTTGCAGTACTGAGAGAGCGCATTCACGACCGAAACGCCGACGCCATGGAGTCCACCAGAAACTTTATAGCCGTCGCCACCGAATTTTCCTCCCGCGTGCAAGGTTGTCATGACCGTCTCGAGCGCGGAAACTTTCGTTTGTTTATGGATGTCTACCGGAACACCGCGACCATTGTCGGCAACACGAACCACATTGTTTGGCAAAAGCGTGACTTCAATATCATTCGCGTGATTCCCCATCGCCTCGTCTCTCGAGTTGTCGAAAACTTCCCAAATAAGATGATGCAACCCATCGATGCCGGTTGTACCGATGTACATGCCCGGACGCTTTCGCACTGGCTCTAATCCCTCGAGAACCGTGATTGACTCCGCGCTGTAGCCGGTTGATTTTTTTAGTTCTTTTTTGGGTTTTGCCATAGAAAAATATAAAAAAGAGGCCGTTTGGCTACCTCTATTTTACCATACTTCATCCCCCCACGCCTAGCTATTTAGTGGCTCTACAGACGCCAGAAAGCGCCTATGTCACCTCTATATTGAACTCCTTCAAAGGAGATTTTATGTACCGCCTCGTAGGCTTTTGTCGTGGCGACCTGCGCATTCTCTGCGATTGCGCTTACTCCAAGAACGCGCCCCCCATTCGTAACAATTTTTCCCTCTTTCACGGAGGTACCGGCATGAAAAACGATTACTGATGGATCAACCTCAGCATCATCGATTCCTGTAATCTGAACCCCTTTTTCATATGCGCCCGGATACCCCTTTGAAGCAAGCATCACTGTCGTAACAAATTCATTCTTGAACAGAACCTCTGCATCTTTGAGCTTTCCATCGACGCACGCCTCCATAATTTCGACCAGGTCACTCTCGAGGAGCCGCATGTATGATTCGCATTCCGGATCGCCAAACCGCGCATTAAATTCAAGAACCTTCGGGCCGTCCTTCGTAACCATGATTCCAGGAAACAAAATTCCTTTGAAGGGTGCCCCTGCTTCCTTCATCCCATTGAGAACCGGCATGACAATCTTCTCTTTCACGTCATCAAGGAATCCAGGCGGAACATTGACCGGCGCAATGGTGCCCATGCCTCCCGTATTCGGTCCGGTGTTCCCGTCACCTATGCGCTTGTGGTCACGAGCAACCGGAAATAATTTCGCGGTCTCTCCATCGCAGAATGCGTGAATTGAGACTTCACTTCCTTCAAGAAACTCTTCAATAACAACCGTCTTCCCCGACTCACCAAAAACGCCATCCACCATGAGTGCCTTCAAAGTCGGTTCAATGTCGTCCTCTGAATCTGCGATGACGACGCCTTTCCCGAGCGCAAGACCGTCCGCCTTGATGACAACACGCCCTTTCTCTCGTACCACCGTAGTACTACGGTGTAACGCATCCGGGTATGAGGTGAATGAATCGGATGCCGCGCATGGAATGCCACGTCTTTTCATGAAATCTTTGGCAAATGCTTTGGACCACTCTAATTTCGCCGCAGCCTTGGTTGGTCCGAATGCCCTGATACCGGCTACGGTAAGTGCATCAACCATACCTTGTGCGAGTTGGTCGTCAGGTCCGACCACAACAAGGTCGATGCCATTTTTCTTCACGAAATCAGCAACAGTATTATTATTCTTTACATTGAGTGAAACATTCTCGCCAACGAGCGCGGTACCAGCATTTCCTGGCGCTATAAATAACGTCTCGCATTGAGGTGACTGCTTTATTTTCCATGCGAGCGCATGTTCCCTACCGCCTGAGCCGATAATTAAGATATTCATGGTTCCTTTACTGCAAGGATATGGTGCATAATACCTCCTTGTACCGTTGCGGTCTCTACTCGAAATTTAGTTCGCGTAAGGATTCTATATAGTTCGCCATCGAAATTCTCCTGCGTGAATGCGTGCTCACTCCAAATAAAGTTTCCATACAATCGCGCAAGCAGGTTCGAAGGTGGACCGTAATCCACAATAAGTATTCGCCCGCCGTGTTTTAACACACGGTACGATTCCTCTATCGCTTTCTGCTTGAGCAGCATTGGTAGATGATGAAACGTTAGTGAACTGAGTACCCAGTCAAACATCTCATTTTGAAACTCGAGTCTTTCAGCGTTGCCAGCGGAGAGATGTAATCTTGCATTTTTCTTGCGGTTCTCACGCCCGGCGATGGCGAGCATATCGAGAGATGGTTCAATCCCGTAGAGATCTGCCAGCGGATATTTGTTACGCAACATACGGAGAAATTTCCCGGTTCCACACCCAACATCGAGCAGTGTATTTCCCGGATGAAGCTCGATTAATTTCAGCGCCTGGAGATACACAAAATATCCGCCATTCAATAGCTGGCGTAGATCATAGAATCGCGCCTTAAAACCTTTGACGAGCAATCCCTGTGTATCCATATATGGATACACTAGGTGATGAGGTGAAGAGTGACTTTCAATGTTTCTCCCTCATCGAGCCCTTCCTTCCGACGCACCGCAGCCTTTACCGGTAAGAGATAAGTGCCGCTTTTCGTGTCTGGAAAAACAGATGTATCAAACGAGGTCTTCCCTATTTTTGCTCTGACGCGTACGGAACCCCACCCCCGCTTCGCTTTCTTTGCCACCACTTTTACCTTTTCAGACTCCTTTTTCGGCACGGTGACAAAGTGCCATGCTGCATTGCCGGGATAGATCCAGAGCTTCGCTGAAAACGAAACGCCCATGTCGTCGAGTGTATCATGTACGTGTTACGGAGAGCGGATACTGTGAGTACCTCTTATATACCTGCTTGTCCTTGGGCTCTGGTACGCTACCCTTACACCATGCAAACGATACAAAGCATTAAAGCGCGCGAGATAATCGACTCGAGAGGCAACCCTACCGTCGAGGCAGACGTCATTCTCTCAGATGGAACCATGGGACGCGCCTCATCACCTTCTGGGGCCTCAACCGGCTCACATGAGGCGCATGAACTTCGGGATGGAGAGAAACGTTATGGAGGTAGGGGCGTATTGAAAGCAGTCGAAAATGTCGGCGGGGAGATCGCAAAAGCGCTCATAGGAAAATCGGTCGACGCTCAAAGAGAAATCGACGAAACCATGATTTCGCTTGATGGCACTGAATATAAAGGGAGACTTGGCGCGAACGCTATGCTCGCCGTATCTTTGGCAATCGCTCACGCTGCGGCACGTTCTAAAAATATACCGCTCTTTGAATACGTCCATTCACTTTCTGCGAATCCGCGCGACATGTCGCTCCCGTTGCCGCTTTGTAACATCCTGAATGGCGGAGCGCACACGAATTGGGAATCGACCGATATTCAGGAGTTTATGATTGCCCCTGTTGGCGCTCCTTCTTTTCTCGAAAGTATTCGCATGCTCTCTGAGATCTTTCACTCTTTGAAAACAGTGCTCTCAAAGCGCGGCTATGGTACGTCCGTCGGAGATGAGGGTGGTTTTGCACCGCGTGTAAAAGGCGGAAATGAAGAAGCATTCGTGCTTATCGCCGAAGCAGTCCAAAGAGCCGGATACTCACTCGGAAATGACATAGTTTTTGCGGCGGACGTCGCGGCATCTGAGTTGTATGAGAACGGCTCCTACGCGCTGCCACTTGCCGACAAAAAACTTTCAGCTTACGAAATGACTGCGTGGTACACGGAGCTCAAGAAGAAATATCCAATCGCCTCTATTGAAGACGGGCTTGCCGAAGATGATTGGGAGGGTTGGAAAAATCTCACTGCTTCCTTGGGCGACAGCACGCAACTCGTCGGCGATGATCTCTTGGTCACCAATGTAAAGTTTCTTGAACGTGCCATTAAAGAGAAGGCCGGCAATGCCATCCTGATCAAAGTAAATCAAATAGGGACGCTCACCGAGACCATCGCCGCGATCGATATGGCGCATGAAAACGGCTGGCGTGCTATCGTCTCCCACCGTTCTGGCGAGACCGAAGACACCACCATTGCGGATCTTGCGGTCGGACTCGGCGTCGGACAAATAAAGACCGGCTCGGTATCTCGTGGGGAACGGACCGCAAAATACAACCGACTTCTGCGCATAGAGGAGATGCTCGGCAATAAAGCTCACTACAGTGGAAATGAGGTGCTGCCAAAGTAAACATCGTGCGAACAGGCGATAGAAACATGAATGCACCGCACAAACCCGTAGCACTCGTTATCCTGGATGGGTGGGGATACCGAAAGGAAAAAGAGAGTAATGCGCTGACTCCTGCATTTGCTCCTCATTTTTTTGCGATGTGGGACAAGTACCCGCATGCCTTGCTCGAAGCCTCTGGAGAAGCAATAGGACTTCCGAAAGGCCAAATTGGCACCTCAGAAATTGGCCACATGACCATTGGACTTGGGCGAGCGCTTGACACCGACCTTGTCCGCATTTCGAAAGCGCTTTCCGATGGTGATTTTGAAAAAAACCGAGAGTTTCTCGCGCTCATTGAACACGTAAAAAAGAACAATTCGACACTGCACGTTATGGGCTTACTTTCTCCCGGTGGCGTTCATAGCCATCAGGATCACCTGTACCGTTTTCTAGAACTCGCAAAAAAATACGGAGCTCATTCAATAGCTCTTCACGCCTTCACCGATGGGCGTGACGTCTCCCCGAAGAGCGGCGCACGGTATCTTGTGGAACTTGAAACATTTCTTTCAAAACTCGGAGTCGGACGCGTGGCGAGTGTTTCCGGCCGATACTTCGCGATGGACCGCGACCAGAACTGGGAGCGCGTGAAGCGCGTCGAGCGGCTCCTGTTCCAAGGAGAGGCACGGAAGTATGAGAAGACATCTTCAGAGCTCATGGAGGATATGTACCAGAAGGGTGTCGTCGATGAACACATTGAACCTTCGATACTGCTTGATAAGAGCGGCAAGTCGTCACTCATACAAAATAATGATGGGGTCTTTTTCTTTAATTTTAGATCTGACCGCGCGCGGCAACTCTCGCGCATTATCGTCGAGCAAGGGCATGCGGAAAATCTTTTCTTTCTGACGCTCACTCAATACGACCCGAGAGTCCCCTGCCATGTTATGTTCATGCCGCTCGAGATAACGGCGACATTGGCCGAGGTTATTTCTAATGCCGGACTTTCGCAAGCGCATGTTGCCGAGACTGAAAAGTATGCGCACGCCACGTACTTCTTGAATGGGAAAGTCGAAAAGCCGCACAAAAATGAGGAATTTGTTTTGATCGAAAGCAGAAAAGATGTGCCAACGCATGACCTGGCGCCGGAGATGCGCGCAAAAGAGATAACCGACGCAGCGCTTGATCGCGTCATGAAGGGCGTTGATTTTATTTTTATCAACTACGCAAACGCCGATATGGTCGGCCATACCGCAAACGTCGAGGCTGTAGAAAAGGCGGTTACGTTCCTCGATACGGAATTAAAGCGTTTCGTAGACGGTGTCCTCAAAGTCGGCGGCGTTGTATTCATCTCTTCTGACCACGGGAATGCGGAATTGAATGTGGACGCCGAATCCGGCGAAAAGCATACGGCGCATACAGAGAATCCGGTGCCTGCCATACTGACGATTGAGACTGTTTCATTGAAGGATAAGGGCGTGCTCTCAGATATTGCGCCAACTATTCTTGAACTCCTGGGTATCAAAAAACCGGCCTCCATGACCGGCAAATCTTTGATTCAGTAAAACAGGTCGCCCGTCTACCGCGGCCGCCCGGGGGGGGGGGGGGCGGGGGGGGGGGGCGGGGGGCGGGGGGTGG
>CAYHYY010000003.1:28921-44314 GCA_964360975.1 uncultured Candidatus Saccharibacteria bacterium
CGCGGCAAGCCGCGGGGCATTGAAACCTAGTAAAGTTATACAACACTACCTTTTGGGGTGAAGCCAGATCTGTGGTAAGAGCAAGCGGTGTTAGGACAAAAGACTTTGCTCACGGCGAATCCATTATTGTCCACGTTTATATCGGACTCAAACTTTGTACGACAACCTGGGCACGTAAATGGCACCGACTCCTTGTGGTTAGGGATTTTTCCGTCCATTATTCTTTTTTCTGTCCAGGAACCGTCTGCCATGTATTACTTATAACCTATAACCGCTGTTTTGGTCAATGAACTAAAACCGAGAGACGACATCTCAATGATTCGTCAATATTTCGATTTTTTGATTTCCACAGCAATATTTTTGTATAAGCCAAGCAAGCTCATGTGCCGCCTTTTCGACAATACGCTAATTTTAGTAGGCAAAAAATAGCGTGTTCTATAATTTTGTTAAATCAATTTCGAAGAAAGGATTTTCCTCCAAGTCCGATTTGGTGTCTGCCGTCAAACCGAGACTCTCATAGAATGCGACAGCTTCTGCATTACGAATATCGAAATCATTGCTCATGGCGTTTTCCTGCTGCGTATGTACTGAGGTGGATTTGTTTTGTCATTTCCATCTATTTCAAGATAATCAGAAGTTAATTTTTCGCCGAGTTCAATGTCGCGAAGTGCGATATCTGAACCCTCCCTCTGATAGCGAAGGTCGTCATGGTGGTAATTGATAGTAAGTTCTGAGCCCTTCCCAATATCTGACAGTGAAATATTCGATTCCTCGTCCTGTTCGTCCTCCAACACATTACCAATGTTTGGGGTGTCTGAGTGGTTCATAAACATAACTCCATCCGCACAAAGAACATACCTGTGTAGTCGTGGAGAAAAGTAGGCATAAAAAAGCATGAATTGTCTTTGAATCTCAGGCATCGCATCAACTTCCTCTTTCGTGAAGACGAGATCAAACTGTGGATCAAATCGCCAGGTAATCATTCCTTTAGGAATAGGTTCTGCGGCAAAAATTCCTATTCCGTGAATAGAGCTTGGTTTCAATTCTGTTCTCACTAAAAGCATGTACTCTATCGTACTTTCCAACCCTCTTTTGCGTTCAGTGTCTCGGTTACGGACTTCATGTGACCATTTACCTCGTCATCCGTGAGCGTCTTATCCATCGATTGAAAAACGAGTCGGAAGGCATATGACGTCTTTCCATCCTTAGAGAAGGTATCAAAGAGCTCGCATTTTAAGAGGAGCGGCCCGGCCGTGTCGACAACGGTTTGATATATCAAACCGCTCTGAACTCCCTCAGGAACCCAAACCGCAATGTCTCGAAGCACGAATGGATACATTGAGAACGGTTTGAAAGCGCCACTCACATATCGTTTCGGGCGAAAATCCTTTCCGTATGACTCAAGATCAACCTTCGATAGATCATATTCAAAGATCCTATCATTTTCATCCGGTTTCACTCCAAGCTCATCTTCGAGTCCCTCCACCATCTCCGAAACGACTAACGAGAGGCGTTCCCCACCTTTCGGGAATATATTCCCTATCTCAAAGAGTTTTGGTTTCTCATTCGGAGGAGAAACCAATGGCGCATAATTTTTTGCTTGCTTCATTGCCTTTACCATATTTCCGGCAAGGTTTGGGCGAAGAAATGGGTTTGAATCGTCCAGTGGATTCGCGAGCCCAATATCACCTTTCTTAGAAAATGACTGCGTCGAAATCTCAATGAATCCGTGTCCAACAAGAAAGTCTTTTATGCGTTCGATGCCGTGGTATCTACCCTGATCAACAACCGTGTCACTCTCGGAGAATACTTTGGACTCCACTTTGTCATACCCAATAATGCGTCCGACCTCTTCGATGAGGTCTTCCTTGATGAGAAGATCGGTGCGCTCAAATGTCGGCGTAACGAGGAACGTGTCACCTTCTCGTTCAAATGGAAGTCTGAGTCTATAGAATGCATTGGAAATTTCTATCTCGCTCGGGTCAGAGCCGAGAAGTATTTTGATTTCTGAAATGGTAACGCTCACGGTTGGCGGATGTGACCGATGTGGAAAGACATCGAAGACGCCGACCAATTCTCCACCAGCGACATCCTTAATGAGTGAGAGAAGTTCTCGCATACCATACGTCGTCAATTCCGGAGATGGCCGATTCTGGAAGCGTTGCGACGCATCGGTAAACAGTTTTAAATTTTGAGACATGCGACGGATGAGGGTGCCGTCGTAGTTTCCTGCGGAAATAAAGAGGTTTGTTGAACCTTCGGTAATCCCCGTTGAAAAACCCCCCTTCACCCCCGCAACATCAAGCGCCTCGCCGGAAGTGCCATCTGCAATAACGTACATACCCTTCGAGAGCGTCAGATCCTCACCTGAGAGAATCTTTATTTTTTCGCCTGGTCTTGCTTCGCGAATATCAATGATAAGTCTGTCACCGTCCTTCAAAATCTTGTCGGCATCGAACGCATGCGTCGGTTGACCGATATTAAGCATCACATAATTCGAAGCGTCGACGATGTTGTTTATGGATCGCTGTCCTACTGATTCAAGGGCTTTTATGAGCCATTCCGGCGATGGACCGACTTTGACACCCTTGTAGAGAGCTCCTGTGTGACGAACTACGTATGCTGAATCAGTGTTCATGACGAGCATGTCCGTTTTCGGCCATTCCGGTAATGCTTCGCGCAGAGGATCGCTCCTTAGAGGAAGATTGAGAATGGCTGAAAGTTCCGCTGCCATACCGCGGTGTGAAAGTGCGTAACCCGCACGGTCAGGCAGAACCTTGAGATCGAGCACATCACCATCAACTCCTTCGACTTCAAAGGCGTGGAAGGTGAACGCGTCAGAAAGCTCTACAACCGACGGCAACGGCTTTTCAAAGTACTCCTGCAGCCAAGCGCGTGACACTTTCATCCCGTTAGAAATAGGACGCGAACGCGCGAGCGCCACGACCTATTCCGGTTACACTGATAATAGTCGACCAAACTCCACCCCGGCGTACCAATTTGCGTCCGCGATTTCTAACGGGATTCATATCTGCTTTTCGTCGAACGCGTGAACAAAGCGGATGTCGCCGGAGTGAAAATAGCGCACATCGGGAATCCCATACTTGACCATGATGAGGCGCTCCAACCCGCCACCGAATGCGTATCCCTTCACCTTCTCCGGATCGAGTCCGGCCGCTTCAAAAACACCTGGATGCAACATGCCCGCACCGCTCATCTCAAGCCAGCGCCCTCCCTTACCTCCCGCCTCAAACCAGACATCTATCTCGACCGATGGCTCCGTGAAAGGAAAGAAACTCGGCCGAAATCGTACCTTTGCGTCACGGCCGAGATACTCGTTATAAAACTTTTGGAAGGTTCCTTTGAGGTGTGCCAACGTCACGTCACCAGGCTTTCCGACCGCAAATCCATCGAGCTGATAGAACTGAGCCTCATGCGTCATGTCGGTCGCTTCATTGCGGAAGACCTTCCCCGGATTGATCATGCGCATTGAAGTACCTCCTTCTTTTGCCATTTTCTCAAGCATGCGGATAGAAACTGAGGTGGTGTGCGTTCTCGGCACGCGATGCGGCGTTTCTTTTGTCCAAAACGTATCCTGCATGTCGCGCGCAGGATGATCGGGAAACATACGCAACCCATCAAAGTTATGAAATTCATCTTCAAGCTCTGGCCCAAAGGCATACCCGAATCCCATACGTCCGAAAATGTCCGCGATTTCCCGCAAGGCGATCGAAATGAGATGCAACCTTCCTGAATCCATGGGACGATGATACCACGCGCTGGTGCTTTAAATAAGCCGTATTTTCTGATATAGTGCCGCAAGCGAACATGAATCCTATCTTTGAAGCCGTAGTCTACCCATTTCTTTTCCTTGCACTCTTTTTTGAAGTTTTTCTCATACTGACCTATTTTGAAACCGAATCAAAAAAACGCCGCCGAATCGGTGCGACGAACGTGTTCCCCAAGATCTCAATCATAGTGCCGAGCTACAACGAAGCGAAAACATTGGGTCAGACAGTCGACTCTCTTCTGAAACTCGATTATCCAAAGGAGCATCTCGACATCATTCTCGTCAATGACGGCTCGACCGATGGGACGGCGGCCATTGCTGACGCGTATACATCGAATGCGCACGTACGAGTACTCCACAAAGAAAATGGCGGGAAGCACACAGCGCTGAATGCTGGTATCGCGATAGCGACTGGGGAGTACGTGGCGTGCTTAGACGCAGATTCATTCGCATCAACGGGTGCGCTCCGCGAAATAATCTCCCACTTCGATGATCTTCAGATTGGAGCGGTCACCGCATCAATGTCGATACACAGGCCCCGCGCTATCCTGGAACGAGTGCAGCAGGCAGAGTATTTAATTGGCATCCTCCTTCGACACATACTCTCGACCATGAACGGACTTCACGTGACGCCCGGCCCGTTCACCGTCTACCGCCGTAATGTCTTTAAAGAGATCGGCGATTTTCGCTCTGCACACAATACAGAGGATATGGAAATAGCGCTCCGCATGCAAAAAGCGGGATGGAAAATCCAGAATGCTCCCCGCGCTCGCGTCTACACGAAGGCACCAAAGGAATTCCGAGCCCTCTTAAAACAGCGCGTCCGTTGGACGACTGGCTTCATTCGAAACAGCGTTGACTACAGAGAACTGTTCGGCAACCCAAAGCATGGCGCGCTCGGCATGATCGTTCTACCGCTCGGCGCATTATCGATTCTCGCGAGCATTACCCTCTTTATTTTCTCCATGGTTCAGCTAGGACAGAACACCTGGGATTTCGGCGTGACCACATCGTCGGTGCCGCTCTCATACACGCTCCGCCTTCCTGTCTTTGATTGGTTCTTCGTCCCACTGAATTCGATTATCGTTCTCGGAGCGCTCGCGACTATCATCGCCATTGCCTTTGTCGTAGAAGGAGCGCGCATTTCAAAAACCCGCGCGGCCGTTGGACCGGCGCTTCTGTGGTACATACCGCTCTATGGCTTTATCGCCCCGCTGTGGCTCATTCGAGCCATTATCGACGTTTCCTTTGGAATTCACCGGTCGTGGCGCTAGCGATCTATGAATCCCGTTAGAGATAGCAGCAGGTGGTGGTATGTATATGTCTTACAGAGTTTGAAGAGTATGTATTGGTATACAGGCTCAACGAATGATCTTCGGAAACGCTTCAATCAGCATCAAAAAGGTTTACGGGGTTGGACGAGCAAACATGGTCCCTATGAGTTAATCTACTATGAAGCCTGCAAGAACGAGACCGATGCGAGGTCGAGAGAATTATATCTAAAATCTGGGATGGGCAAGCGCTTCATCAAGAATAGGCTGAAGCGTTTCCTATCTCTAACGGGATGAACACCACACTTCGGAACGCAATCATCGCTTTTTTCATCACTGCTGCAATATTCGGTACGGGGTTTTGGGTTTCAAACTCCGTTAACCAAATTCGACTTGATGAGGTTCGCTCTATAGAAAGTCGCATCGCGGTCGACATTCTATCCTCAGAGACGCAATTTGATCTTTTGGGACAACTCTCGTGCTCAGAGATCTCAGAAAACACAGTGCTGTCGACCGAACTGAACGCGCTCGCAGACCGACTCGGCGTGACTGAAGCGAGGCTCGGCTCCGACAATGAGGAAGTCATCAGCCTCAAAAAACAGTATTCGCTCTTGCAAATCAAGGATTATCTATTGATGCAAGAAGTATCAGAGAAGTGCAAGCTCAAGCCGGTTTTTGTGCTCTATTTCTATTCAAATGAAGGCGATTGTCCAGATTGTGATGTCGTGGGTCACATTCTCACCTACTTGAGAGAGACGTATCACGAGCTTCGCGTTTACTCTTTTGATTACAATCTAGACCTTGGCGCTCTCGATACGCTCGTCTCAATAAGCAAAGTCGAAAACAAGTTCCCCGCATTCGTCATAAACAGCAGGGTCTATTACGATCTGAGATCACTTGAAGATTTTGAAAAAGTGCTCCCCCTTGCGGAACTCGCTACCTCAACTGTGGAAATGAGTAAAAACGCCGCCCGTCGTATCCCCGCCCCATAGGGGCGGGGCATTACGCGGTCGGCACCAGGGTTTTTTCTAGGAAGAGTATCGGCCTCCGCCGATACTGATTTACTCTCAACCCCCGCGGCAAGCCGCGGGGCATTGAAACCTAGTAACTAGTGTCTAAACGCGCGCATACCGGTAAAAACCATGGCGATACCCGCCTTGTCAGCGGCGGCAATAACGTCTGCGTCTTTTATTGAACCACCGGGTTGAACAACTGCGGTGACTCCAGCATTCACCAATACTTCGAGACCGTCAGGGAACGGGAAAAAACCGTCGGATGCCGCAACCGCTCCCTTCATCTTCTCTCCTCCCTTCGTGACACAAAGCTCGGCACATCTCTTTCTATCCTGCTGACCTGCGCCAGACGCGACGAGCGTCTTCCCCTTCGCCGCAACGACTGTGTTTGATTTCGTTGCGCGACATACTGCCCAGGCAAAGAGCATATCTTCCATTTCTTCTTTCGTAGGAGCTCGCTTGGTGGCTGTTTTAAGTTCACCCTCTTCTAGTGCAACAGAATCCGCGCTCTCTACGAGGATGCCGCCTCGAATTTTATGGATATGTTTTCCAGTGGGAGGAACGGGATTCAGAAGTGCAGGATTTGTGAGAACGCGGAGGTTGGGCTTTTTTGCAAATACTGTCTTTGCATCATCTGAGATGCTTGGCGCAAGAAGTATTTCGAAAAAATTCTCTATCATTTTCTCTGCAAGTGGCGCATCAACTTCTCTGTTTACTGCCATGACACCCCCAAACGCTGCAAGAGGGTCACCCTCGTACCATGCTGCCTGGTACGCATCAGAAATCTCTCGCCTCAGAGCGGCACCGCACGGATTGGTGTGCTTCACAATGACGCATCCGGCCTCCACTCCTCCAATGTGGGACAGCGCGTAGAGCGCGCCATCGGCGTCCAAATAGTTGTTATAGGAGAGCTCTTTCCCCTGAAGGATCGTGAAATTTTGTATGGCGAGAGGGTCAATTGCTTCAGATTCCATTTCGTAAAAAGTGCCGTCTTGGTGCGGATTTTCTCCGTAGCGTAGCTTCTTACCGTTCGAGCCGTGAAGATAAAAATCGTCCATGTAGAGCGATTATATCAGAATGCCTGAGATGCGTTGTTCGTATAAGTCGGTTTAAAGGCCTATAAGTCAGATAATCAAGACTGGAAGCCGAATGACGAGCACATCATCGCCGTTTTTACCCCGTTTAATATATGCCTGACCATCATCGCCCTCATTTCCACCTTTCTTGGATTTCTTTGCTAGGTTTTCGCTTTGATTCTAGGTGTAGATTTATTCTTTGCTGCCCCGTATTGAACCTTCATTTGAGCATTCTAATCACGGACAAGCTCATGCCAACTACCGCAGGCGAAAGCCCGTGGCTTGTATCTGCCCACGATAGTACCATATATGGTACTATCGTGATTAGTTTAATCACGGGTCTCAAGGCCCGGGCGTGCGCTTTTGGGATCACCATGCATTCATTGGGGGCGCCTCCCAGATTCGAACCCCAGTAGCAGATGCAACGCATCGCTACGGGGCGAGCTGGGGACCCTCATTGTTTCACCCCCTGTGAGCCGCCTCCCAGATTCGAACTGGGGACCTACTCATTACAAGTGAGTTGCTCTACCAACTGAGCTAAGGCGGCGGCATTATCCTGATGGTTCCATCACGGACAATCTTCTTAATGTAATCATGTCTCTTGAGCTTCTTCAATCGTCGTTCTACGTAACGGGCTTGATTCAGTGTTTCATATTTCTGGCTCATGGCTAGTGTTGGTCTGCCTAATCGCTTCGTTGTAAATGTTGAACCAGCTTCATGCTCCTTCAGACGTCGCTTAAGATTAATTGTACTTCCTATATAGAACTTTCCGGAGGCCGTTTTGAGAATATAGACGAACGCCATTTATACCTTTCCGACGCTTTCCGAAACATCGGAAAGGTCGGAACCCCGACCCTCTCGAGGCGTCGGGGCGGGGGTTGTTCCATTCCCCTCCTGCTCGTTCTTTCTCTCGACACTCATTGTTTTCAGGAAGGGCGACACCTCCTGCCCATTTGCCTTTGGGACTCGGGTTCTTAGTCGATACGAAAGGCGCGCAAGCGGACGTTCAATGGCTCGCAAAGTCTCAACCGCAATTACTACTAAGCGGTGCGATGCGAAGTGAAAAAATTGCAGGAGACGCATCCGCCATTCTACCGGGATGTCGCGCGTGACCAGGTGTTCGTATACCATGCTCACCCGTTGATCTGCGTGTTCCCGTGCTTCTCCATAAAGACGAACACCTCGATATTCCTCCCACAGACGAAATGCAATAAACGCGCTCAAGAGGGTAAGCGACAACGCAAAAACGATAACGGCCCACATATTACTTAGTGGAGAATCGGATGAACCTTTCTATCTCCACACGTTCACCAAATTTCTGTATTGCGGCATCTATAAGATCACGAATTTTCTTCTCAGGATCTTTAATATAGAGCTGCTCCGTGAGCACCATTTCTTTGAGATACGCATCAACCTTGCCCGCCAGTATGGTCTCTTTAAGATTTTCAGGCTTTCCCTCGACCTCTTTCGCAAAGAGTCCCTTTATTTCCTCTAATTTTTCTGGAGAGAGGTCTTCACGTTTCACTACGATTGGATTAGAAGCAGCAACTTGAAGGGCTAGTTCGCGTGCCAGATTCATAAATTCCTCATTCTTTGCGACAAAGTCAGTTTCTGAGCGCAAGATAACCATTGAACCTATTTCTTTGTTCGCATGAATATACGACGAAACCGTACCTGCGCCGAGCGTGCGGCCAGATTTCTTTTCAGCAATTGAACCGCTCTTTTTGGAGAGGATGAGGAGGGCTTTCTTCTGATCGCCTCCCGCTTCTTCGAGCGCCGCCTTGCACTGCATGACGGAAATGCCGGTGATATTTCGAAGCTCCTTCACCTGCTCTGAAGTAATAGCCATATGTTTCGTTGTGCTACGTAACGACTGTCGATGCGACTGGTACTTCGCTGGAAGGCGGCGCTACATGACCCTTCAATCCTTCGCGATAGGCGTCGGAAATCGCGTTCAGGAAGTAAGCGACGCTTTCACGCGACGCATCGTTCCCCACTATTGGGTACGTTACCGTTGATACGTCACAGTCAGTGTTCATGATACCGATGACTGGAATAGAAAGCTCGTGCGCTTCAAGAACTGCAATAGACTCGTGGCGGCTGTCTACTACGAGAACCGCGTGCGGAAGTTTATCCAATGTTACCAACCCCGTGAATCGCTCTTCGAGACGCGCGATTTCCCGGTCGATCATTAAACGCTCCTTCTTTGTATATTTTTTTGCCAATGACCCAGCGTCGCGGTCCGTCGTCAGTTCAACCATGAGCTTGATGCGCTTTTTGATTTCCGCGTAATTGGTGAGCGTACCGCCAAGCCAACGACCCGCGACGTATGGCATCGAAATATCTACCGCAGTTTTTCTTACCAAATCTCGCATTTCCGGCTTACCACCAACGATGAGCATCGTTTTTCCGTTTGCAGCTAAGCCACGAACATAGGCCAATGCTGCTTCAAGAAGTGGCGCTGTTTTCGTGAGGTCAAGAATATCAGTCTTATTTTTTGAGCCGAAGACAAAAGGCCTCATCGTCGCGTGTCGTCTCGAGCGCGAGAAACCAAAATGAGCCCCAACCTGAAACAGGGCTTGAATCAAGGTCGAATCCGTCTTATCCATGCGGAAAATGTAGCATACCTCTTCTCACGAAGCAACGGAGGCCTTTTCCTTCAGGGTCTCAACAATACCACCCAAATCCCCCTGAAGAATACGCTCGATATTGTGCCACGACTCCTTAATACGGTGATCGGTGACGCGGTCCTGCGTGAAATTGTACGTCCGAATTTTTTCAGAACGGTCACCGGTCCCTATCTGAGATTTTCGATTTTCGGCGTGCTCCTTGGCCGCTTTTTCTTCAAAAAATGTCTCAAGTTTTGCGGAAAGAATCGCCATCGCTTTATCACGGTTTGCTTTTTGGGAACGTTCAGATTGGCACCTCACTTCAAGCCCCGTCGGGATGTGCACTAATCTGACGGCCGTCTCAACCTTGTTCACGTTCTGTCCGCCGGCGCCCCCTGAGCGAGAAAATTCAATCTGTAGGTCAGCCGGGTTCAATTCAAATTTAGGATACTTCCTTACTGGCAGTATGGCGACCGAAGCAGTTGAGGTATGGATGCGCCCGGATTTCTCGGTGACCGGAATGCGCTGCACCCGATGCACTCCCGTCTCCCAGCGAAGCGCTTCATAGACGCCACTACCTTTTACTTCAATCGCCTCCAAGTCATCAAGGAGCTTCGTCTCCCAACCCTTGCTCTCCGCATATTTCAAGTACATGCGCGCGAGATCATTCGCAAACAAAGACGCTTCATTGCCGCCAGCACCGGCGCGAAATTCCATAACTATGGCGACCGGCTCGTTCCCTACAGTATCCTCTTCCGGAGCTCGAATTGCCTGCATCTCATTAAAGAGCGCTTTGCGAGCGTTTTCATGTTCCTTTATTTCATCCTGTACAAGCTCCGCAAGATTTGGGTCAGCGACGAGCATCTCTTGAACACGCTCTATCTCTTTCGACAGACGATCGTACTCAAGGGCGAGATACTTCGTCCGATCGTCGTCCCTGTATTCCTGAATGTTATTCATAATCAAAACACCCTACCAGTATACCCGGTAGCTGTATTGAGAGATTATTTCTTAGCCTTTGCGCCTCTTGCCGCAGATCGCTTTTTGAATTTATCGACGCGACCAGCACGGTCTAGGGTTGTTTGCTTTCCTGTATAGAAAGGATGCGTGTCAGACGAAATTTCAACGACATACAAAGGGTATTCCTTTCCGCCTACTTTAGTCGTCTTATCGGTTAGAACGGTTGAACCAATGATGAATTGGGTGCCGGAGCTGGCGTCCTGAAAGACTACCGGTCGGTAGTTTGTTGGGTGTATGCCTGTTTTCATGAACGCTTACTATAGCAGAAATATCCTTGCACGCAATCTTGAAACACGCGTGGTCTCTTTCGATTTCTGAGATTCTTGTGGCCGATATCAAGAACAATGGAGCGCGTGATATGATATATCATAACACTTCACACAGCGGAAGCCATACCCCGAACGGCGCCCCAAACACCTTTGATGATTCACCATTGCTAGATATTCTCGAAGTACGGGGTGACTTTGATGGTACGCGAGGACTTCACCAGGTCTTCATTAAGATCGGTACACGTCAAAGTGAATACGGTCTCATTTCTCAGCACCGAGGTTGTTTGCGAACCGCTTGTCCCAGAGAGCGAGAAGGAGTCCCCATTCGTACCTGTCATAGTGCAGGTGCCCGCCTGCACATCTTGGGCTGACCAATCAATAATTGCTGCAGTGTTCACGCGAACAATGTCTTTGCCGCCAAGCGAAAGTCCTGGTGAAAGAGTCAGCGATGTTACTCCGGTTGGCAAAGTATCTTCTGTCGTATCCGGAGGACTCGAACACGCATAGGTATCCGCAAGATCAATGAGACCGTTTCCATTGTTATCAAGGCCGTCTTGGCACTGCGTGGGAGCTGAAACCGTGAAGACAAGCGATGACCCACAGTTATTGTTCTCGTTCTCCTCCGCTATCGATGCTGGAGTGTCAGCGCACATGCGTATAGCGTGCGTGCCCTCTACCGCGGTCCATGACGGCGAGACCGGCTGTTTGTTCTGGCCTGAGGCGAGATCAGCCACATTCACATCCAAGTCAGTATTCCACGTACCGTTATTCCCTAGATCAATTTGGAATCGGTTCGGGATGGTGCCCGTGTAGCCGATCGCGCCCACGTTCGAGAGCGTCGCATAGAACGTAACTCCCTGTCCGGACGTAAGCGTTCCAGAGTTCACATTTGGCGCACTCGAGGTGAAGTCCGGACCGCCGACGGTGAACGTATACCACGCGCCGCAGTTATTGTTTTCATCGCCTTCAGTGACGCTCGCGCTTGGCAAATCCGCGCACATGCGCACCTGATGCGTTCCTGGCGGAATAGTGTCCCACGATGGCGATGTAATGGTTTGTTGTGCGCCAGCAAAGAGCGTGTAATGGATACCCGTGCCGCTCTCCCAGACGCCTGCCTGGCAATTGGAACTCGAACCGCAGCCGGACTCCGGAACGAGCGACCACGAACCACTATAGACGTCCCAGTCGAAGTAGTAGTAGCAAATCGTGGGGGGAGAGCAGCTCTCGTGTCTGTAGCGCGTGTTGCAGCACATGCCAGGTGAAAATGTACCTCCTGAACTACAGTCACGTTGCGCCGCACCGCTTGGATTAGAAAGGTTACCGGTGTCCTGCACGTCATTGCCACTGTATACGAGCGTACCACCCGAGCACATTTTGTTTGAATAAAACTTTTCAAAGGTACTTGTGGTTCCTAAGAGGTCGAGGTATACATAATCCCCACTACTGCGTACGTCAATTTGGAATCTGTTCTGGAAGTACGCGTCGACTGATCCAAGTCCGATGTTCTGCAACGCGGCGCTAAAGGTGAGCGAAGAGCCTGTCGTGAGCGTTCCAGATGCTAGTGATGTATTTCCAGCAGTAAGATCAGGCGAACTTGAATCGGAACTCGTCACAATAATTCCATCTGAACTACAGCTCGGCCCCGTACATGCGGTGTACGGACAGCCTGTGATAATTTGATAAGAACCTGAGGTTACGGTAACGGTGGCAAATTTTTGCCCAGCTACTGTATATGTCTTCGCCGTCGAGCTTAACGTCCCCGTAAGATCATCGGTCCCTGACCACTGATAGGAGTAGGTCCCTGGTCCGTACTGCGGCGTCGCGGTCCACGTGACCGGGTAGCCAACGATGCCAAAGCCGGCTCCCGTTCCTGTATCGACAGTGCACGAGACTTTAAACTGTTGAGCGTATACATACACCGACTTCTGACCTGTTTGTGTCGCGTTTGAACAGGTCACCGTGTAGAGCGTATCTACTGTCGGACTCACCGTTACCGAGCCGCTTATTGCCCCGCCTGTTGAGAGATTTGTTCCTGTGCATGACGTTGCACCAGTTGACGACCAAGTGAGTATCGACGATGGCTGGCCGGTCGTAACGGTGGATGGATTCGCGACGAGGTTTGCCGCAACCGGCACTCCTGAATAATCAATCAGCGTTGCCGTCCATGATGTGCGTGATGTTAATTCACCGCCGGATCTTGTTATTACTGCCGCTTGCGAGGAGTATGTAGTGCCATTGGTAGCGGTACATGAGTATGTGGTTTCACCGCCAATATAATTCGCGTACGTTTTGGTAGTACAGCACGTTGCATTCAACGAAGCGCAATACGAAACGCAGGAATTTGTTGACTGATTCGAGAGAGTACCAATAGACGTACCGTTACAAACGGCGTTTGAGTATGTGTTCGTTGTATACGCAAGGGCAATGCCGACAAGGCCAAATGCAAGTACCAACGCAATAATTACTGGGGCTATTTTGTTACTCATAGCGCCATGCATGAAGAGCCACATCCCCCGCTACAATACCTACATCTCGTGTTCGACCCCCGTCTACCATTATGCTGACGAGTGTCGTATTGTTCTCCTCTTGGAATGCGCCGAGGAGATACTTTCCGTCTGGGGAAAAAACCATTGAGTGCAGAGGAACGCCTGGTTTGAGCAGTAGTGGCACAAAACGCTCATTCACGTGTTCAAAAACCTGCAAGGACCTGTCCGCAGGATTAACCCACGCGACACGCGTACCGTCCTCAGATACTGCAAATGGAGTTGAGATATGGACTGGCGCGGCGCTCGCAATAACAAGTTCTCCTTCCTCACCATCTCTCGTGAGAAGCTCTACACCGCGCGAGGTCAGCGCGAATACCCGGCCATCAAATGAGGGAAACGGATGATATCCGCGACCCACTATGAGTGAATCTCCGTTTAGTACGGCGCGAACTACCAACCACGAGTCAGGATTTCCGGTATCCTCTTCAGAAAGTTTTGGCAGCGTTGAGAACGCAATGGTGCTTGAATCAGACGACCACGAAGGAATTTCTGGCACATCACCAAACACCGTAACGGTGGTCTCAACTTCGCCGGCAGTTATAATCACTCGGCGTCCGTCTACCAAATCATGCACTACATACGCACTATTTGCGCCGTCCGGACTTGGTACGCGCGCGAGCGCATAGACCCTCTCTCCAAGCGCTATCGTTTCTTCCGTCACCGCAAGGTTAGGAAGCAAGAGTGAAATATTGCGTCTTAAACCATCATCGGCGACAGAAGTTGCATACACAGTCCCCTGCAGAGGCATCTGGAGATACATGAGAAGGAGCGCTCCTCCGACAACCACAGCGAGCGCGAGAACTCCCCACAGCCAGACCTGCCGATTGGTCATAGGAACTTCGTCCATACCAGATTAGAATTCTTCAAACTTCGGCGTCACCTTGCATTGCGCGGCCGCCGAGACTAACCCTTTCGAGGTTTGGCATTTCAACGTAAATTCAGTGGTCGCATCAAGTTGTGGCGATGTAAACGTCGTGTCAGTGATGACCCCTCCTTGTGGAGAAAGCGTCTGGGTGGTTCCCCCTCCGGTCAGCGTACAGGAAATGACGTTTGTTGCTGAAACGGTGATGAAACATGACTGCCCTACTTTAATCAATGGTGGCGTGGTAACGATACTGATCTCTGGATTATCTGAGAGGCACATGCCGTCGGCGCAGCCGAACGGACAGTTCTTCACAAATGTTTCTGTACACTGAGCTGTTCTATGGTAGACATCCGAACCTTTGCAGAAATTCCCTGCGCTACACTGACCGCCGCCTACAGTTACTCCCCAACCTCCGCCGCCAGAGCCCCCTCCACCCGAGCCACCGCTACCTCCACTTCCCCCAGTGCCGCTAGGTCCTGCGGTGCAAGTACCGTAGCGACACTGGGTACCATCACAATCTGTTGTTATGGGATCAAACCCTTCCGAAGTTACGGTAAGCTGCGCAGTTTTTGTACCAGAAGCTGCATATGACTTCTGAACGGATGATTGGGTGCCTGAGAGCCCTTCGCTTCCTGACCACGAGTATGTGTAGGGTGCTGCGCCGCCATTTACCATCGAGCTCCACGTAACCGTCTCACCAATTTGGACGCTCGTGGGGTTAGCACTGCACGAAACAGAGAATCCGTCGTCGTCATCGTCAATTTCGTCATCATCATCCGGCCCATAACAGCCAGGATCAATGGGGAAGTCGCTCGCGGCACCTAACCCAGCTTTGTAATCTATTTTTCCATCACGATCGTTGTCGATGCCTTCTGAACACTGCGGGCTTCTTATCTGAACTGCATTTTCACACTGAAGATTAATAACCTGAGTT
>CAYHYY010000004.1:0-36212 GCA_964360975.1 uncultured Candidatus Saccharibacteria bacterium
CGGAAATGAGCGGTTTCGGTTCGGGTACCGCGGGTTTCCGGACATGCTCTAGCGCGCGTAGCGCGCATAGATACCCGATGGAAGCAGACGGTTCCCACTTGATTCCTCGATGGTCAATTCACCCTGCGAAACACTCCCTTTATGTAATCCAATCAGCGCCTCCAGATTTTGCTTAAATACGAGCGACGAATAGCCTGCCGCGTAGCCATTCAAAAGTACGAAAAGTGGATCATCTATCAAGAGTTTCCCGCAGCTCTCTAAGAGTCCCAGGAAATGTTCCTCGATCTTCCAAAGTTCGTCCTTGGGACCGTGCCCGAATGCAGGCGGATCCATGATAATCGCGTCGTAGCGATTCCCCCGTTTCACTTCGCGCGTCACAAATTTTACCGCGTCGTCAACGATCCAGCGGACAGGGCTGTTACCGAGCCCCGACCATTCTGCATTCTCGCGCGCCCAATCGACCGCGCTTTTTGAAGCATCGAGATGAACCACCTCCGCACCAGCTTTTGCCGCTATCAATGTTGCACCACCCGTATACGCGAAAAGATTTAACACTTTTGGAATTCTCTCGGTCGAGGTGCGAGTACTGATTACTTTTTCAATCCACTGCCAGTTCGGCAGTTGTTCAGGGAAAAGACCGACGTGTTTAAACGATGTGGGACGAATGAGAAACGTGAGCCCCCCAAATTGTATCGGCCACTGGCGCGGCACATCCTTCTTCATGTGCCACGAGCCAGTCGCACCCTTCCGCTCATACCATGCGTCCGCCTTCTCCCAAGCTTCAGGAGCGCGACGCTTCCTCCAGAGCGCCTGTGGGTCGGGGCGAGCTAATACGTATGCACCGAATCTTTCAAGTCTTTCCTCTTCACCAGAATCAATAAGTTCGTACTCCGCGCTTGCCTTTGTAATCTCTGTTTTAAGCTGCATGACTTGCATGGTACCCTAGCAACACGATGTCCGAAACTCCAGCGCTGGTCGTCGAAAAACTAAAGAAAACATATAGATCAGGCTCTGTCGCGCTGAAAGGAGTCTCCTTCACGATCCCCCGTGGTGACTTCTTTGCGCTCCTCGGACCAAACGGAGCGGGAAAAACCACTATCATCGGCATCGTGACGGGGCTCGTCACGAAAAGCGAGGGGAGCGCCGCCGTGTTTGGTCACGACATCGATCATGACCATGAGAAAGCGAAAACCTACATAGGCCTCGTTGGCCAAGAAGTAAATTTTAATCCGTTTGAAAAATGTCTCGACATAGTCGTTAATCAAGGCGGGTATTACGGCATCCCGCGATCAATCGCTATTCCGAGAGCGAAAAAACTACTCGCCGATCTTGGCCTCGCTGAGAAAATGAATATGCCCTCTATGTCGTTGTCTGGTGGTATGAAGCGACGCCTCATGATTGCGCGAGCACTGATTCACGAGCCAAGATTCCTGATCCTCGATGAGCCGACTGCGGGCGTGGATGTAGAACTCAGACGAAACATGTGGGAATATCTGGAAAAATTGACGGCATCAGGCGTCACGATACTGCTCACCACGCACTACCTCGAGGAAGCAGAGCGCCTCGCAAAACATGTGGCTATCATCTCCAAGGGTGAAATAGTCGCAAACGGCACGATGAAGGATATACTCGCGCTCTACGAAACAGACGCGAATGATAAATACGCAACATCAAAACTTGAGCAGGTATTTATGAAACTTACTTCAGACACCAAGACTGTATGACACCCTACCAGCAATGGATCAGCTTCTACACCATCGTCCGGAAGGATGTCGTCCGCATGGTGCGCATATGGCCGCAGACATTCCTTCCGTCCGTTATCACCTCAGTCCTTTACTTTCTCGTATTCGGAGCAGTTATTGGTCCACGCATCGGGGAATTCGAGGGCTTTTCATACATGCACTTCATCGTCCCTGGCCTCGTCATGCTTGCGGTTATCACCAACGCCTACTCGAACGTGGCGTTTACCTTCTTCACGGGAAAATTCTTCTCGCGAAATATCGATGAGATACTCGTCTCTCCTACGCCTGCGTGGCTTTTGATAGCGGGCTACGTCGCGGGAGGCGTCGTCCGAGGCACGGTAATCGGCGTCATGGTCATCCTCGTTTCACTTTTCTTTGCCGTACCCCCACTTTTGCACCTCGGCACGCTCATCCTTTTCCTTGTGGTGACGAGCATCATTTTCTCTCTTGCAGGACTCGTCAACGGTATTTATGCAAAAAACTTCGACGGCATCACGATTGTCCCGACTTTTGTCCTCGCGCCACTCGTCTACCTGGGTGGAGTATTCTACTCGGTCAATATCCTTCCGGAATTCTGGCAGAATCTGACGTACCTCAATCCTATCTTCTATCTCATCAACGGTTTTCGCTACGGATTCCTCGGTATCACTGACGTCTCGATTGCTACAAGCATAGCGGTGCTGCTCTCCCTAACGATGCTTCTCAGCGGCGTAAATTGGTACCTGCTGAAAAACGGCCTCGGCCTCAAGCAGTAGCTTACATAAGTTGAAGATGCCTTGCGATCGGCGTTCCGCTTATGTACTGCATATAGAGCTGCAAAACTTCGGGAAAGTGAGCCTTGACCCAGTTGGGACGAGTCAGGTATAACTCTGTGAATTCAGCAAAAAGCTCTGAGTAATTCCAATGTTTCTGTCTGAAAATCTTTTTTTCATGCTCAGCAAGCTTCTTAATGTAACGACTCTTCATCCGATCATCATACAATTTAAACCCAATCTCCTTAGGTTCCTTCGGAGGCTCTATCGGTTCAGGAGTGTTGTGGTGGAACCACGAGTCAGATTTTCCTATCAGTACGGCCCTAACCATGTCGTTCATGAGAAGCGTGTGCGATTCGTGATAATTGCTCAGTCCTCCAGTGCCACCAAAGGCATAGAACTCCATCGCGTGGCCTAGCTCGTGAGCACAAGCTCTTCGGCTTCGCCCTCCCATTTCGATATACATACGGAACAGCCCGAATGGAAGATCGATGTAGTTACTCGTGTTCAGTTCAGGCTTGTTATTTCTGTAGAACTTAATCTTAAATTTATTGAGAACAATATGAATCTTCCCTCTGTGCACCGTACAATGTCCTCCTGTACCTTCCTCTATCTTGTAGTTAGGGTCACCAGTAATCTTCTTCATCTGATCTGCCGTTTTCAATTCTGCTATCCGGTCGATCACTTTTTTCAACTGCTTCTTTTTTGCGGATTTTTCTCCAAGAATAAAGTGCGCCCCTTTGTTTTCTCGGCGAGAGTCCTTCGGATAATGTCCTGGGGCAAGCTTTGCATAAAATTCACGACCAAATCTATGAGGACCGAATCCCTCACGATCCTTCTCGACAAAAATCTTATGCAGCCATCTTCCAGATGCATACCCTGCGGTACCGCTAGCGAGAACCGCAAGGATGCTTGGCGGGAATAAAAACGTACTGGCGATTCCTCCAATGACAGCGACCGGGAGACCGTACGCGCTCGCTTGAAGCTCATTCCATAGAAACTTTGAAAATCGTGCTACAGACATACCGTACAGCCGAGCAGTATCGCTCGCGCTGACCTTTAGAGTCGATTTTTCAGGAAGTGGCGGTGCATCGTCAGGTAACAATTTTATTCCTGGAGGACGCACGGCATTTTCATTCGCTGCTGCATACCGCACTTCTTGAGAGGGTTTTGAAATTGGAAGATCAAAAAGTGATATTTCTGCACTCGAGAATCGTGCGAGAAGTGCTTTTTCCCGCTCTGTATTCTCCGTACTGAAGCGAAGGCGCTCATTCATAAAGGGGTAAACATTGTACAATTTAATTTTCTTCTTGTCAATTTCTATCTTTTGACGCTTTTCCCTCCCCTGTGGGGTGCTACTCTAAGTAAACTGCCATATGCTCTTCTTTGACCTCCCCCAACTCATCCAGACCGTTGGCTACATCGGCATCGGCGCAATTGTCTTCGCTGAGTCGGGACTCTTCTTCGGTTTCTTCCTTCCCGGCGATACGCTCCTCTTTACAGCGGGATTTCTTGCCGCACAAGACTTACTCAATATTTGGATACTCGTGCCACTTATTGTGGTCGCCGCAATATTGGGCGATTCCATTGGGTATTGGACGGGAAACAAAACTGGACCGCTCATATTCACGCGCGCAGAATCGTTCTGGTTTAGCAAAAAGAGACTCGAGCAAGCTCAAGATTTTTTTGAGCGACACGGGGGTAAAAGCATCGTACTCGCCCGATTCGTTCCATTCGTTCGAACATTCACCCCCATCGTGGCGGGTGCCGCGAACATGCAGTACCGGACGTTTCTGATATACAACATTAGCGGTGGAGTCTTATGGGGTTCAGGCCTCACGCTTGCTGGGTACATCCTCGGAGAAACCGCGCCTCAGGTAGAGAAATATCTAATACCTGCGGTCATTGCCGGTTTTATCGCGTTCACCGTCGGCACCTCAATAATTCCACTCATCAAACGCTACATCGAACGCAAATCGAGTCTTCAATAGCGGCATGGAACATTTTCCTATTTGACCCCGAACGCCTGCAGGCCCTGCTCATAGGTCAAGACCGATACCCCTGATTGCGCAACCGCATTCATCATTTGCCCGAACGTAATCGATGGCGTGTAGTACGCATCGTCTCCGGTATTCGCTATCGTATGGAAGACAATCACTTCCCATTTATTGCTCGACTGCCCTTCTGCAATCCATGAAGCGATATCCGCGACAGTCGTCGTATTCTTTACCTGCCTAACTTTTATGTCGTACGGGAACGCGCCTTGCGGATTGTCGCCAACCTCAAACGTTCGTGCGGACGTGTAACCTGAACTTTGCGCATTCCCAATTAATGCCGCGTTGTATGCGCCGAACGGCCACGAGATGCTCTTTATGGTGAGTCCGAGTGCCTCAAGCAATGTCTTCGAGTTTGCTATCTGCTCAGCTGCTTGCGCCGGGGACAGCGCTACGAGATTCGTATCGTTGTTCATGGCGTGAGAGACTATTTCCCAGCCGCTCGCTTGAAGCGCTTGCACTTCGGCACTCGTCATGACTCCCGGTTGACCGAGGTCACCGACAGGGATTGATGCCGACCCCTTAAAGCCGTGGACGTCCATGAATGGTTTTGCGAGCGAGTACACACTGCTTTCTCCATCATCAAACATGATAGTAACCGCTGACCGCACTGTCGGCTCTATGGGGGTCACCGAAACATCATCAAAGTATGCCGTTCCGGAAGCGCTACCAAGCATTGGAATCACAAAGATGTAATCGATCGGTTTTTGCGTCGCAAGCGTGCCCGTATTGAACCCGATCCAACGCCAGTCAAAAGTGCCGTGGTTTGGAACAGTGTTCCAGTACCCCACCGTGCCGTCAGTGTAATAAATCTCCGCGTAGAGAGACGCGCCAAACCACGATCCTGATGCCATCACTATGCTTTGTCCTTTCACGTACGCTCCAAGAAATACTGGCTTGACCGATGTTTGATGCAGGTCAAACCGTTGATATGCACCTGCAAACTGATTCGTAGCCGTATTCTGAAGACGAATACCCCATTGGCCAGTGTGCGGCATCGGATAGCGTGCGTACCCGCGCTGAAACGCTTGCCAGTCATAGGCGATTTCCGAGCCTCCAGATTCAATTTCGAATCCGCCATTATTGAGTACATCAGCGACTACAGGGAGCGTTACCTCACACGTTCCTTGCCCACCATCGCCATTAACTGTTGCCGTGTACAGCGTCGTTACTGATGGCGAGACTGCTACCGAACCTGCTGAAACTGGGAAGACACCCCCTAAACCGTTATTAAGTGAGACCGACGTTGCATTGGTGCTCGTCCATGACAACGCCGAAGATCCCCCAAGGACTATTGCTGTTGGGTTGAGAGAAAGCGTGCATGATGGAGGTACCGAGGATGGTGGAGGTGGAGGAGGTGGCGGCGGTATGAGAACACACACCCCATTTGATAGCTCGTAGCCGCTCGGCACCGTGATTTGTCGACCGTCTAAATTTGGGCACACGTCGACTCGAGGAGGCCTGCGAGTACTGCAACGCGTCGGTGTCACTGCAACATCTGATTCCGATTCAAATTGCGAGCGTACGTTACAAACGTACGATACGGCTGCATACGCATTCAGCGAATCACCGTTCGTCACAACCGAGTGTCCGAAATCAATTGAAAACCATGCAACAAATGCAAACGCAACGAGAAAGAACGTGGAACCTAATTTGTTTGACATCATAATATTATTGTGGAAAAAGTGCGTTTGTCCCGTAAGTAGGTTCCCACTACCCCGTCAGCCTACCATAGTGACCTCCGGGGTCATAGTTGATAAATTCTTGGCGCATTGTATAAACTAACTCGAGTGCTATGGTATAGAAAATCATCGTGAAAAAAGTTTACTTGCTGGTAGGAATCGGCATGGCGCTCTTTTTAATCAGCTTCTTCGTCGTGCGCACGGCGGCACTCACCGAGGAGATTGCTACACCTATAGAAACCGCTGAAGTAAAGCGTCTTGATAGGGAGATCTCTCTAAATCAAAATAGTGCTCCAGCATCCGGGGTGGCCTCCCCTGTCGATGAGGCGCAAATCGCGCGACGCACATTTGGCATGAAACTCGTCAATGAGGATGTGACTGATGAAGACCTCGATTCCCTGAGCGACCTTGGCATCACTATTATTGAAGGCGAGTGGGGCATGGAAGATGCCACCCCGCAGCAAGTACTGGTTCTCCTCGATCGCGTGCGCGCGCGCGATATGAAGCTCATTATGAATTTCACTGACGAATCAGCGTGGGGGTATGGAGAAGAAAAAAAGAATACCACGAAGCCCGTTTGGCAAAGCGAGGCGGTGCAATCGTATGTGCGCGCGCTCAAGAATCATCCAGCGCTCTATGGGTACGATATTTCAAATGAAGCGGGAGAAAATCTTCCGCATGGTGACTCAGTGCGCATTACCGCTGAACAGATGTTGGCCGCCGCAAACGACGTTCGGACAATTGATGCGACACATCCTATTCTTATGCGCATGCATTACTGGGACAGATTTGATGGAGACTTTACTGCTGCAAACCCCTTTGCGGCGGGCATAGCCGACATCGTCATGTTGAATCTGTACTCAAATTGGACTCGTGATGGGATGAAGCCGGAGACCCCCAACATGCTTTTCCTGTCAGGACAGTCGCTCGTCGATACGGTAAAGGCGGTTGATCCTCACGCGCGCGTTTGGATTGCGCTCGCCGCATTTCGTGAGCAGCCATACTTTCTTAAACCCAGCGCAGCAGATCTACAGCGCGACATCGACGCAACCCTCTCTATTAAAGGTATCGAAAATATTTCATTCTTCGGTTTCGGACCTGAGCGCTACCCCAATGAGGGGTCAGGTTGGGATCTCACGCGCGATGGCAAAGATCTGCTCGAGGTGATGCGAAATGCAATTGCGCGGAGTAGGTAACCTTACCGTTTCGGGCTTATCCATCGGCCATCTGATTTCGTAAAAAACGCTAAGGGGAGCGCATAGAGAAACACAAGCGCGTCAATGTATCTAAATACTATGAACGCAAACCCATTGAGTAAGAGAACGGGTTTTTTCTCGTAGAGTGCTACGACGACGGTCATGAGATAGTCAGTGATGACAAAGAGCGCTGCTGCAAAATACGCGACTTCGAAAATTGAGAATGATGAAACATACGGGACATGAAGAAAGGCGGTGGGTGCCAAAAATTGGAGAAGAAAAAAGAGCGGAGCGATCACTATAAAGACGCTGGCGATCATTGATTCTGTGAGAAAGAGGAAAAGAGATACGCTAAAAAAGCTTGGCCAAAACCCATGACGGCGCACTGTCTGCCACAACCCCAAATTCCATCGCTGCACCTGTTTCACATAATCTCTGAACGTGAGCGGATCTTTTGATACGCCATGAACGCGCGAACTATAGGCAACGATGCCGAGCTTTTTGTGATAAATCTCGAAGGTCATATTGAAATCCTCAATAACCAAACCAGGTGCATTGACCGCAATATGCCTGAGCGCACTCGATCGATACATACTCGCAAAGCCAGGAACTATCGGTGAGGAATTTGTGTACTTCCATGTCTGTCCATAGCGAAATGTCGCCTGAAGCATTCGATAAAACCGGACTCGGTACGATCGAATAAGACCGGCGACTGAAAGCGTATCTTCATCAGACCAATGCGAGAGGGCATGCACGGCGACCGCAGCGACATCAGGATCATCAAAAATGGGGAGCGCGTTCTCAAAATAGTCTCCTCCTACTTCAGAGTCAGCATCAACGATCATCACCAGCGTAAATCGTTCAGTAAGTCGGTGTTCTTCAATGAGTAATGCGAGGACATTCGCCTTCCCTCGATTGGGCTGTATGTCGAGAACGGTCGCCCCCAAAGATCTCGCAACTTCGACGGTGTTATCAGTTGAGGCATCACTCCCCACAAATATATTTTCGACCGGCATGAACACGCTCAATGATTCTATGGCCTTTACGATGGTCTTTTCTTCATTGTGCGCCGCAATGATTGCTGCTACCTCAGGAGGCTGAATGCGTCGCAGGTTGACGGTACTCATGAACGCCCGGCGTTGCCTATCATCATTATTTAATTCCGATCCCATACTGGCTCCAAGAAAAGCAAAAAATGCAGAATGGGCTAAGAGTAATTCGTGCACGATCATGGTCCCAGGGAGATTGGTCGACCAAATGCTCGGATTAAAAATTATGACCGAAAGAAAGTAATAGAGCCAAAACAGCGCGCCAGTGAGAATGCCGCTCGCGATCGGTGTCTCTGTTTCAATTCTTGCCGCAATATATCCTGAGAGCGCGACAAAAAATGTCCATGCCGCGATTGATGAGTAAGCCGGCGCGAGAGAGCCAAGCGACGTCACCTCAGGCGCTATCCCCGTCACTAACACAAATAAAACAAAACCCCCATAGGAAATTAAAAAACCAACTCCAACACCGACTATGCCAAAAAGCCCATCGAAGAGACGCGTATGCCGTTTTACAAAACGCTTCAGGTATTCAATCCCCGGTTGTAACCCGAGTGCAATGTAGGCATTTTCGGAGAGGTAACGAAGTAACCCGATCGCCACCCAGAAGAGGAAACTGAAGCCCACGAATGGATAGAACCCGCCCATATTACCTGCCGATTCCTCGGTAGGTGATGCCTGCAGCTTCAAACGAAGCCTTGTCGATGCAATTTCGCCCGTCAATGACTATGTGCACGCCATGTTCTTTAAAGAATTCTGGACTCAACACCTTAAACGCTCTGTGCGCCGTTGCAACGACAACGGCGTCTTTCCCTTGCAAGGTATCGCTGACTGAACTCTTCGTTGAGAACTTTGGAATGTAGGGATCGAACACGTCAACCGTAGCGCCCTTTGATTTCAAGAGTTTAATAATTTTGTGTGAGGGACTTTCGCGGTGGTCATCAATATCGCCTTTGTAAGCAACGCCGAGGACTGCGAGGGAGCTTCCTTTCAAAGATTTTTGATTTTCGTTGAGTGCATCAGAAACCGCCTGCACTAAAAACTCAGGCATCTGATCATTGATGCGGCGCGCAAGGGAGAGAAAGTCATGGTAGAAACCGTTTTTCTTCGCATGCTCGATGAGATAGTACGGATCAACGGGGATACAGTGACCGCCAACGCCGCAACCCGGATAGTGCGCCATGAACGCAAACGGTTTCGTCGCCGCACCATCGATAACGCGCACCGTATCAATACCAAGAATAGAGAATGATCGAGCGAGCTCATTCACAAATGCTATGTTGATGTCCCGAAAAGAGTTCTCCACGACCTTTACCGCCTCGGCCTCCTTTAAGGACCCCATTTTCATTACGGTCCCAGCAATCAACGACTCATAGAAGAGAGCCGCACGATCCAGCCCATCTTTATCAGAGGCACCGACAACCCTATTGATATTCCCCACGTGCCATTGTGAATCTCCGGGATTAATACGTTCTGGGCAATGCGCGAGATGAAAATCTTTTCCGCATGTGAGACCAGAACCTTCTTCGAGCAGCGTTAAGACAACTGTTTCAGATACTCCGGGGTTGACAGTGGATTCCAAGATTACTAAATCACCCTTTTTCAGATACGGCGCTATACTGCGCGTGGCGCCAATAATCGGCTCAAGATTTGGTGTGTAATCTTCGTAGACGGGAGTTGGTACACACACGACAATGATTGAAGCATCTCGTATCTTTGCGAAGTCCTCTGTAAATTCCGCTTTCGTAATCTTTAATTTATCTGACAATACTTGTTCGCTGAACGGCATTTCTCGTTTTTTAAGGAGTGAAATTTTAGCCGTGTCGATATCAATGCCGACGACCCCATAACCTTTTTCAGACGCCAAGAGTGCCACCGGAAGACCGACGTAGCCCAACCCCACTACCGCAACCGTAACCTTGTCAGTTGCTGAAGGTGATTTTTGCAATAGCAGATCATTGAGTGCTGGTTTCATAACACGTTCGCGGTCGGCCGATTGAGGTAATGCGCGATCATGCGCGCCAGACCATCTTTCATCGAAACGCTCTTCGTCCACCCCAGACTCTTCATTTTTTCCGTCGCGGGCAGTCTGCTCCCGTGATCCTCTATAAAATGCGGTTTAAACTCGATACCGACCGTACTCCCGCTCATTTCGAGCAGCAATGTTGCCAACTCCTTGATACTCGTGGGCGCGTCGCCACCGACGTTGTAGGCTTCCCCTGACGCCCCTTTCTCCATCGCTATTTCGAGGCCATTCAATAAATCGTCTATGTATTGATGGGTGCGTGTCTGGCTGCCGTCTCCGTAAATCGTAAGCGGCCTCCCTTCTTTAATACTTCGAATGAACTGGGGTATGACGCGCGCATCATCGAGAGACATTCCTGGGCCATAGGTATTGAAAATTCGAACAACCGACGCATGCACCTTGTGCTTTCGTACATACATCGCCGTTACTGCCTCCGCAAATCGTTTCCCTTCCTCGTACGCACTTCGCGGACCAATCGGATTAACATTACCCGTGTAATTTTCATGCTGAGGAGTTACCTCAGGGTCTCCATATATTTCAGCAGTACTGGCAACAATAGTGCGAGCGTGTAGCTCCTTTGAAAGTTCAAGAACATTAAAAGTACCATATGAACAGGTCCGAAGCATTTCCTCTGCGAGTGTCACCAAATTCGGCACTCCCGTTGGACAAGCCAAATGGTAGATGTGATCGAATTTCTTTCCGCTCATTAGTTTTGGAAAGTCCGCACTCGCCACATCTGCTTCTACAAACGTAAAACGCTCACTCAATAAAAGCGTTTCAACATTTGGACGATGCCCCGTGATAAGGTTGTCCACGGCACAAACCGAGTGACCCGCCTCAATGAGTTTCCGAGATAGGTTTGAACCGATGAATCCAGCTCCTCCGGTGACCAATATTGACAGAGCGTTCATACCATTTTTTGTTTAGGACAGGTGCGGATAGTATCACAGGGATAGCCCTTGCCAGAACGGCATATCCCGTTGCGTAATGCTTTATGGATGAAAATTGCCGAATACGCTCTTTGTGCTATACTCGCGACACGAGTACGATTGTCTTCAACGTTCCAAAAAAACGCCGACGGAGGGCGTGTCGAAGGGATAGCTAAGCATCAAGCTCGACATTAGTTCTAAAGAAAAATACAGTGGCTAAGAAGTTATATTTCGGTGGGCTGGCATACAGCACTACCGACGACAGTTTACAAGCGGCTTGTGCCCCATTCGGGACCGTTGCGTCGGCAAAGGTCATCATGGATCGGGAGACTGGTCGTTCACGAGGTTTCGGATTCGTCGAAATGTCGAACGATGATGAAGCAAGCGCAGTTGTTAAAGAGCTTGATGGCAAGGAAATTGATGGACGTGTGGTCCGCGTTTCCGAAGCTCGACCGCAGGAAAATGGCGGCGGAGGCGGAGGCGGTGGAGGCGGACGTGGAGGTTTTGGCGGAGGTCGCCGCGACTACGGTGGTGGTGGCGGAGGAGGCGGAGGCCGACAGTCTTGGTAACGATTTGAGCGTAGCTCAAATCGTTCCTTCCAGCCCTCGTCTCGGAAATTGAGAGCACGCTCTCATTTCGCTCGACTCAGTTGGAAGTAGACACCAAAAAAAACCCGGGGATTCCGACCTCGGGTTTTTTTATTAAAAATGCTACTATGTGCGCATGAAATCATTCGGCATACTTGTTGCAGTTTTCGTGCTTCTCGCGTTGGGCTGGCTGCTTAACGATTACGTGAATGGCACATTGAACGTGGAGCAATACAAAAGCTACTTTGGCACTACGTCGACGATGACGAAAAGCGAGGAGGACGATATCGGTGTCGGCGATAGTGTCATGTGCGCGCAAGTCATCACACCAGCCATCGACCCAACGACCAAGGAAATTAAAGAATTCCCGACGCCGTGCGATGTACCGGAAGGCTGGGAAATCATCGTGAACGATGTGCCTTCGCTGGAACTCGGTGTAGAGCTAGAAGTTCAATAGGCTTTTGAACGATCGCCATCGGCTTTTGCATGAAAAATATGGAGGCGTTCTGTCTCCGGCGTTTCTCGTTGATGCACGTCGATTGGAACAGGGTGAACCGCTGGCATACGTCATAGGGTGGATACCATTTTTGGACTGCAAAATCTTTCTTGATTCTCGTCCGCTCATTCCACGCCCAGAGACAGAATATTGGGTAGAGAAAGCAATCGAGACGATTCGATCAAAAAACCCTGCGAGAGAATTGCATGTCCTCGATCTGTTCGCAGGTTCTGGATGCATCGGTGTCGCGGTCCTCAAACACCTTCCGAACGCGATGGTTGATTTCGGAGAAATTGATCCACTGCACTTCCCGACCATTGAACAAAACATCCGCGAAAACGTGCATCGCGCAGAATCACGCACTCTATTCCCGTATGGGAAAATAGTGCGTACGGATGTCTATTCGAACATTGAAAAAAAATATGACGTCATTCTCGCCAACCCGCCGTACATCTCTGAAACGCGTGTGGACAGGGTGGAAGGCTCAGTCATCAAAAACGAACCGCGCCAGGCGCTCTTCGCCGATGAAGAAGGTTTTGCGCTCATTAGAAAAACAATTGAGGGTCTCCCGACGCATTTGAAGCCGGGCGGTTTCGCCATCGTTGAGCACGAGCCAGAGCATGCAGAGGCTCTCCAGAAACTTGCGGAAGGTATCGGCGTCACTGCTCATACCGAGCATGATCAGTTTGGGATTCTCCGCTACAGCGTCTGTACTCTGTGAATCACGGACTACAGCTTGTGGCATAATACCCCTATGCCTGGAGGAATTCTTGCCGTCTTCTTTGTCTTTGCGCTTGTTTTTACTGCGGCATACGCCATAGGACTTTTCTATCATTGGTTACGATTCGGTTGGATGTATCCATGGGTGTATGTCGCATTACCGATATATGCAGCGGGTACGCTCCTTCTCCTCGTTACCATGCTCGGCGCTATGACCGTGTCATAAGCAAATATGGATCTCACGAAACTCAAACTTCCCGATTTGGAAAAAGACGAAAGAGTCATCACCATCGTCTGGCATCACTGGTTCGTATTCTTTAAAGAACTCGTCGGACTGGCGCTCCTTTTCGTACTTCCTTTTATACTCATACCCTTCGTCGTATCAATGTTTATCGGGCAAAACATCGAAGTTGGAGGCGCTCCAACCAATCTCGTTGTTTTTTTCTCGGCATTCTGGGCACTGGTCATCTGGAATGTGCTCTTTACCCGTTGGACAGACTTTTACTACGATGTCTGGATCATCACGAATTGGCGCATCATCGACATTGACCAGCAGGGACTCTTTCGGAGAAATATATCCTCTATCTTGAACTTGGATCATATTCAAGACATTCAGACCACGGTCGTGGGGATTATCAAAACGGTGCTCGACTATGGAAACATCGAGGTACAGACTGCGGCAGCGAAACGTGAGTTTATTTTTGAAGATGTCGCGCATCCTCGGCAAGTTGAAAAAATGGTCCGTGACGCGCAAGCAGAATTGCTGCGCCTGAACAATCCAAAACACCATTACAAAGACGTCGACTGACATGAGTATTGATCCGTACAAAGGCGTTAGGGATTTTTATCCAGAGGACCAGCGTGTTCAGAATCATATTTTCTCGGCTATGCGCCGTGCGGTTGAAATGTATGGCTACGAAGAAATGAATGCTTCCATTCTTGAGGCAACTGATCTCTACGTTAAAAAATCAAGCGAGGAAATTGTGAACGAACAGACGTACACCTTTACGGACCGCGGTGACCGCTCGGTCACCCTGCGCCCAGAGATGACACCGACCGTTGCGCGCATGGTAGCGGCCAAACGACGCGAGCTCGGATTTCCCCTCCGCTGGTACTCTATCCAAAATTTTTTTCGGTATGAGCGACCACAACGAGGACGACTCCGTGAATTCTGGCAGTTGAATGCCGATCTCTTTGGCGCGTCAGAGACTGGAGCAGACATCGAGGTGGTGATGCTCGCCTATCGTGTTATGAAAGAGCTCGGAGCATCCAACACTGACTTCACCATACATATAAGCAACCGTGAATTTTTAACCAGTGCCGCGCAAAAATTCAACGTAGAAAAATCGAAACTTCAGCAGCTCGTCAGGATCATAGATAAGAAAGACAAGATGGAAAGACAAGCCTTCATGGAAGCACTATCAGAGATTTTCGACACCCCCGAAGACGCACGCGCGTATGTAGAGACACTGGAAGCCGCCGCGATGAACCCGCCCGAGGCAACAGCGCAATTCATTGCATCGCTCCGAGAGCTCGGTATAGAGAATGCCGAATGTAATCCATACCTCGCCCGGGGTTTTGATTACTACACGGGAATGGTTTTTGAAGTTTTTGACACGAACCCCGAGAACAAACGTGCAATGTTTGGCGGCGGACGGTACGACCATCTCATAGAGAGCTATGGCGGTGCGCCAACGCCGGCTGTCGGTTTTGCTATGGGAGATGTCATTGCTCGAGATTTCCTTGAAACCCACAAGCTGCTGCCAGATCTTCGGCCAACGGCATCGCTATACCTCGCGCCAGTCACTGAAAGCGACACCGCCGAAACCCTCAAGGCGGCTGAAAGATTACGTGCAAGCGGCATCCATGTCGCCGTTGGCTTTTCGCACAAAAAGCTCGGTGATCACGTAAAAGCAGCGCTCAAACTCGGTATTCCCTTTTTAGCAGCATACGGAGCGACGGAAAAGGAGTCGGAACTACTGACGATTAAGACGCTTGGAAATGGAGCGGAAGAAAAGGTGACGATTGGCGCAGCAGCAGAGTACCTCACTGGTCAATAAATATGCTATGAGACGCATAACACTCGACATCGAGACGACTTCGGCTGGAAGCATTTTCGATCCACGCACCATGGAGCTGTCTGTTATCTGCATTCACGACACTGAAGATGATTCGTATAGGTCATATACCGTACCTGAACTGCCGAAGCTATGGCCCATACTCGAACGTGCTGACCTCCTCGTGGGGTTTAACTCTGATCATTTTGATATCCCTATTCTCAACAAATACTACTCGGGAGATTTAACGCAAATTCGCTCTTTAGACCTGCTGACTGAAATCAAAACCGCGCTCGGCCATAGACTTAAACTCGACGCCATAGCGCAAGGCACACTCGGACGTGGAAAAAGCGGAAGTGGCTTGGACGCCGTAAAGTGGTGGGCTGAGGGGAAAATCGATAAAGTCATCAAGTACTGCATTGAAGACGTAAAAATAACAAAAGAAATTTACGAGTACGCCCTGAAGCATGGCAAGCTCAAGTATTCCGACTTCGGTGCCAAGAAGGAAATCCCCCTCGATACGTCAAGATGGGAACTTGATGAAAAAGCTGCCTTGACGCATACGCTACCCTTCTGATAAACACACTGCTCAAGATCTAGAGGTAGAGAGATAGAGGTATAGAGGCCTCGCCTCTATACCTCTAGAGGCGAGGCCTCTATAATATGTGACAGGTGCTGAAACAAACCGCGTGTATCTGGCTGGTGATTCTAGAGGAGAAATAATATCAGTGCAGCCAAAGCAACTCTGTACGCAATAAAGACATAGAGTGGGTGGGTGCGCACAAAGAGCAGCAGCACGTGAATGGCGGCGAGCCCCGAAACAAACGCAGCAAGGCTTCCAAACAGTAGCTCGGGGCCTATTGAAGTCAGCGTTCCGTCAAGCCCTAATTCAAATAATTTCTTCATCCCCGAGCCGAGAATAATGGGTATCGCGAGCAGAAATCCAAATCGCGCTGCGGCCTCTCTTGAAAGCCCAAGAAAGAGCCCGCCTGAGATGGTCATCCCCGAGCGCGACATACCGGGAATAAGTGCGAGCGCTTGGAAAAACCCAACCACGAGACCAGCCCATACGGTTACGCTCCCCGTCGCAGTCGCGCGATACTTCTTAGACACATACTCGGCAAGGAGCATGACGACCGAACCTGCGATGAGCGCGTAGGCAACGAGTTCCGCGCTGCGGAAAATGGTCTCCATGGTTTCTTCAAGAAAGAGACCTGCTGTAACTGCGGGGACTGTACCGACCACTATGGAAAAAATAAGCAGGAGGTCCTCACGAGGCACATTATGACCAGCGATTCGCCGAAAAGCCGTATAGACGAGTCTCTTGAGATCACGAGAAAAATAGACGACGACCGCGAGTGCGGTGGCAAGCTGAAGGACAGCGTCTACCGCGAGACCTCTTTCGGCTGATATATTAAAAAACTCCCTGACAAGAATCAGATGACCGGACGATGAGACCGGTAGGAACTCGGCCATACCCTGAATCAGGCCCAATATGAGAAATGAAAGGTAGTCCATAGCAGGCGGCTGACCCGTATGGTACCATTCTGGAAACTTACCGATAATAAATTTGCATGCCTCAACAGCAAAACCTATCGATTCCTTTAGCTATCGTGATTGCCGGCGCGTTCATCGCTGGCGCGCTCTATTTTTCATCAAACGGCCTTCCCTCGTTCTCGGGTGGAGATGCTGCAACAAACGAGCCGAGCCCAAGTAATGTCGCCCCCGTTACCGCCGACGACCATATTAAGGGGAGCAAAGATGCTAAGGTCATTATCGTCGAATACACCGATCTCGAATGCCCATTCTGCAAGGCTTTCCACATCACCATGAACCAGATAATGGCAGAGTATGGCGCAGGCGGGCAGGTCGCCTGGGTCATCAGAAACTTTCCGCTTCAACAATTACACCCAAATGCGCCGAAGCTCGCCGAAGCCGCCGAATGTGTAGCGGAACTTGGCGGCAACGAGGCGTACTTTGATTTTCTCGATGCCGTGTTTGAGAGAGCACCCATAAACACGTTCTTCGATTTTTCCGAGATGGATGCGACCGTCGCTGAAGTTGGAGTCAACACAGCATCATTCAACGAATGTCTGAATTCGGGAAGATACCAGGAAAAAATAGGCAAAGAATTTCAGAACGCTGTCGATTCTGGCGGACAAGGGACACCACACAATATCGTCATCAAGAAGAACGGCGACACTGAACTTATCCCGGGTGCGCAGCCGTATGAAACCGTTAAATCTGCTATTGAGTCCGCGTTGAAATAGCCTCACCGCTCGAAAGAGTAATTTGACACACTGAATCGCTGTGTGGAATTATATATGTATGAATGAACTCGTGCCAAAGCCTGAACGAGAACTACAAGCGGTATTCGTTCTTACTTGTCCAGACTGTGGTAAGCGCTTTGGACCGATGTTGTTTTCTATCCATGTCTGGCTCGGATGGTGCAAGAAATGATTCTCTATAGCTCGAGTCGATAAATATCAAAGGAGTTTTTCCCCTCAAACATGTCTGAAGGGTTGGGCAGGTAGGTGCGTCTTTCCTGTATTTCCTTCGATGCGTCCTTAAGAAGCCGATGGAAGAGCTTGAACTCATCGTCGCACTCGTCGAAATTGATGACGTAGCGTCGCATCTGTGACCGCCCATCTTTATTTCTTCGCTTCTTACACTCCTGAAGAATAAAGCGCCTCACCGGCCGCTTAAACTCTGAGAGCACCGTATAGTAATTAAAAATTGCCTGCAAAATGTAGAGTGGTTTCTCTGCACCAAGCGCGCTGAAAAACTCTACAAATTTATGGTCGACGATGTCGACGCCGTTCCGGTCAACGGGTGACTCAACCACAAGATCAGAAACCGCTTTAATCGGCAGTGGTAAACCCTCAACCTTAGCAACTGCAACAGTCTCTATCCCGAGCACTTTGTAGCGAGGAGCTCGCGCTAGGTAGAATCCGATCGCCTGCATATACTCCATTTCCATGGCGAGACGTTTCTCCCTTTTGGCACGTTCGCTCGTTGCCTTCCCAAAATCAATTTCAAAGTCTGACACCCGCTGCAAATACTCGAGTCCCAATGAAATGGCAGCGCCCTTCCCTAGTCCTCCATAGAAATGCTGAAGCGCTACGTGCCCCGCGCGCCCGATAAAGGAGGACGCACCCTGCGGCGTATCGTAGACCCCTTCAACATACCGCTTGTGCCACGCGAGTGGATTCCGTAAATATGACATCAATGAGGAGTAGCTCCAGTGCTTGATTGGGTACAGTCGGGTATGACTTGCCATGCACTCATCATACCGGTTACTCGTCGCAAGGATTCCGTTAGCGACATCGTATGTCACTCATACGAAGCAATGAGGGGGTATTCACTGCTTCCCAAAAATCCCTCCATATGTGGAGGGATTAAGCTTTGCTTCCCCGCCGCCGACACTACCATATATGGTAGTGTCGGGATTTACTGGCGGATGCCAGAATGCCCCGTCCCCTTTGGGGCGGGGTGTTCGATAGTCCGGGGGACTGTCGAACGGGCGGCATGTTTTACTATCCATTAGCTATAGCTAACAGATAGTATTTCCGCTACATTGTATTTATTGAATCTCGTGCTAAAATATTTCTATGGTCAGAGAAGGGGATCCTGCAAAGTACGCTACTAGACGCGGTTCACGTGCTGGCAGAGCAGAGGGTAGAACTGAAGATAGGGCCGCGGATAGCAGGTGGCTTGAACAATATAATAGATTAAAAAATCTCGGTTTTTCTCGCAAAGTGGCAGCGTTCGGTGCTACTGCCGCGGTGTTTGGTTTCGACATCGCCAGAAAACTGGACGCATGACGAAAGAACGCCTGCGTCGGGAGACATGAGATTGAGAAGTTAATAGCTTCTCAATTTTTTTGCTTTATTGTGCGTGCGGATTTTGTCGAGCGCCTTTGCCTCAATCTGACGAATGCGCTCGCGCGTCACGCCGAATTCCTGCCCCACTTCTTCGAGGGTGTGGTAGATACCATCCTCGAGACCGTGTCGCATCGCGAGAATTTTTCTCTCCTTTGGCGTCAGGTCATTTAATATTTCATGCAGTTGTTCAACCAATATTCGGTGCGCTGTATCCTGGTCCGGAGTCGGAAGGGATGAATCAGCTACGAAATCGCCACGCGCTGACGCGTCATCGTCGTCCGAAGCGCTAATGGGCGCCTCGAGTGAAAGGGTCTCCTGGTTTATCTGCTCGATCTGATAGATTTTTTCTACATCGACACCCATTTCTGACGCGATCTCCTCTGGCATCGGATCTCGGCCGAGGTCTTGCTCCAATCTGCGAACGACTTGTTTGTACTTCGCGATGGTCTCGACCATGTGGACCGGAATACGGATGGTGCGCGACTGGTCGGCGAGTGCACGCGTTATGGCTTGCCGTATCCACCAGGTGGCATACGTTGAAAACTTAAACCCTTTCAGGTGATCAAATTTATCGACTGCCTTGAAGAGCCCAAGATTCCCCTCCTGAATTAAGTCCAAGAGTGACAGATCAGACGAGCGCGAAGCGTATTTTTTTGCAATTGAAACAACGAGACGTAAATTCGCGCGTGCCAATAGGTTCTTTGCTTCGTCATCACCTTCAAGAATGCGCTTCGCGAGGTCGCGCTCTTCCTGAGCGGTCAAAAGTGGATACTGCCCAATCTCACGCAAATACATTTGAATTGAGTCGTGCGCCGATCCCTCACCGCGGTATCCACCACGAAGCACAACCTCGTCAGGCACCTCCTCGAGCATGCCGCCAGATTCCAAAACGTCAACCCCCGATGACGACAGACGTTCATAGAGTTCTTCAAGGAAAAAAACATTTTCCTCGATGGTGGGAAATTCTTTCAATATTTCATTGTAGGTGACATACCCACGCTCCTTCCCTTTGAGAATGAGTCTACCTGCTTTCGCTTCAAGTTGCGCAAGCTTTTTTTTAGGAACCTTTGCGGGCGGCTTCGGAGGTTTGGCGTGTGCCACCTTCTTCACCTTCTTTGGTTTCTCTGATGCTTTTGTCGCGGGTTTCTTGCCCTGTGTTGGCCCCTTTTTCTTGAGGTTCTTTTTAGGTTTTCGAACAGAACGCTTTGCTTTAGCGCCAACCGGCTTCCTCTTTTTCTTCTTTATTTTAGCCATGAATTACCAAAGTGGTACTGTACCGTTACTTTAAGCGTGGCGCAAGGCGGCTCAATTGCTGCATCAAGGAATCAGTGGCATCGACATCATGAGCGCCTTCAGCGTTTCGTAATGCACGGAGGGTCTCTCGGTATTGTTCATGGTACGACTCCTTCTGGAGTTCCGCATAGACCTCCTCGAGAGACTGTGCCAGCACGTCTGCATCGGCGCTTCGTTCAAGAAAAAAATCTGCCTCAAACTCTGCAGCGCGCATAATGTCAGGCGGGCTCTCAAGTAATACTTTAAATCGCTCCTCGCCAACTGCATTGAGGAGCGTGGTGCGCGCTCGTAAAGCAGCCTCGCTATCTCCTGACTCGTCGAAGGCACGCATGAGCCCCAAGACCAGTCGTTCAAGTGCGTCCCCACGAGATAAAAAGGGCTCAGCTTTAGTAGTGTCATAGCGAGCAGCCTCTGGAGTGCTCGTCGCCATTTTCTTCACTTCCGCTAATACCGCCTCTTCGTTAATGCCAAGCTTTTCAGATACTCGCTTCACGAAATGAGCCTGGTCAATCTTGTTTGGTATCATCGCTATGTACGGGATCACCACACGAGAAACTTCGAGGCGATATCGCCGGGCGTCATATTTTGCGTCTTCAATATGCGCAATATAGAAATCGATAATGTGGAGCGCATTCTTTATAGACTCCTTAAATTGGCTCGCGTCCTTCAAGATGAGATCAGCCGGATCATCGCCCGGCGCAAATTTAGAAATTTTTACGTTCATTCCCAAAGGGATTGCCAGTGTTGCAGCGCGTCCTGCCGCGGCTATCCCCGCGCGGTCGCCATCGTACGCAATCAGTAAATTATCAGAATAGTGCTTGAGCGCCTCGGCGTGTTCAACCGTAAACGCCGTACCGGACGTCGCAATAGCATTGCGATATCCTATTTGGTGGCTCATAATAAGGTCCATTTGCCCCTCAACGAGTATCGCTGCATTCAGACTTCTAATGGAATCGCGCGCTCTTTCAACGCCATACAGCGCTCGCGATTTCACAAAAATTTCACTTTCGGGAGAATTTATGTACTTCGCTTGGGGGTGTGCGGCATCATCTTCAAAGATTCTTCCTGAAAACGCGATGGTTCTTCCGGAGACGTCACGAATCGGAAACATAATTCGCCCACGAAACCGATCGTAGAAGCGCGCGCGGAGCGCTTTATCTGAAGTTTCTTGCGCCGGCTGCCCGGGTACTTCATCTTTTTCGGCGCGCTTTATTAATCCTGCGCGCGCAAGTTCATCTTCTGTATATCCCTCCGCGGTCAAGTGATTCCGCAGTTCCTGCCATGCGCGTGGCGCATAACCAAGATTCCACTGAGCAACTGACTCTTTAGTGACGCCGCGATCAGCGAGGTATTGCTGCACCTCATTCCTCTTTTTAAGCTCATCACTGTAGTATGCGCACGCTGCATCGAGTACGGCATACAGACGCTCACGCTGATCCCTTGCTCCTGGTTTCTCTGCGATGAGCGGTACCCCAGCGCGCTCGGCGAGAATTTTTAGCGCCCCGCGAAAATCAACGCCCTCCATTTCCTCAACAAAGGTAAACATGTCCCCCCCCTTTCCTGAGGAGAAGCAATGATACAGCCCTCGATCTGGTGACACGTAAAATGAAGGGGTCTTTTCTTTGTTGAACGGCGAAAGTCCTTTCCAGTACTTCCCCGCTTTCGTGAGTTTGACGTATGACTGTACGACCTCGACAATCGATAACTTCTCCTTGATACGCTCTACAGTTTCACTCATAGAGAATTTACAGAATACAGTGTACAGCGTGCATACTCACCATACGTGCCGAGAGGAATCTATAGACGAGCTACCAAGAGCCCTGTGCTTCCTACGAGATATCAGCAATTTTTTCCCGAATTTCTTCGGAGGTCTCAAGCTCCCTCGCGAGCCGCTTTGCTCGTTCTTCCTGGAAAGTCTTGATGCGCTGATGCTTCACCGAGCCGGCGAAACCGGTTCCCGCTGGAATGAGTCGACCAATGATAACGTTTTCCTTAAGACCACTTAAGACATCGACCGTGCCACGCAACGCCGCAGAAATAAGTATGCGCGTGGTGTGCTGGAATGAAGCCGCAGAAAGGAAGCTCTTCCTATTCAGGGACACGTCAGTAATGCCGAGAATCATCGGGTCGTACTTGACCACCTCCTTACCTTCAGATTCAAGCGTACGGTTCTCTTGAAGGATTGAGCCCAAACCGACCATTTCGCCGGGAACGAGTTTAGAGTCTCCTGGGTCCTTCACGCGAACACGCGAGAACATTTGCCTGATGATCACTTCCATATGCTTGTGGGCGACTGGTGCTCCCTGCAAGTCATAAATCTTTGAGACTTCATCAATCATGTACTCTTGCAGCTTCGTTGCGCCAGCAAGATCGAACAACTCTTCGAGATTTATAGACCCGTCAGTCACTGGATCACCTTTCATTATTTTTGAGCCAGCCTTGACGATAGCAACGCGTCTGAATGGTACCTCGTACTCAATCTTTTCTCTCGCCTTCGAGCCATGCTCTGGATCCGGAAGTATGTGAATGGTCTTCTTACCCATGTCGTCTTTCACCTCAAGAACTTCGCCCGTTACCTCTGAGAGCACTGCAGCAGCTTTTGGCGGGCGCTTATCGAAAAGTTCCTCAACGCGTGGCAAGCCGTGCGTAATATCACCGCCAATGGTCGCGATGCCTCCGGTATGGAATGTACGCATGGTGAGCTGTGTACCCGGTTCCCCAATGGCCTGTGCCGCAATCGTACCGACCGCTTCGCCCACATCAACCATTTCTCGTGTCGTCAAATCAGCGCCATAACACTTCTGGCAGAGCCCCTGATCCGAAGCGCAGGACATAGGTGTGCGCACGACCGCTTCACGTAAGCCAAGATCGGCAATGTGCCTTGCATCTTCATCGGTAAGGAGCGTACCTTTCTTCCAGGTCTTTCCTTTCGACTCGATGTCCTTGGCGAGCACTCGGCCGCTAATTAACTTTGCAAGATCTGCTTCAATGCCGCTGGAGCGTTGACGCTTCACGACAATACCAACTTTTGAACCGCAATCTGTTTCAGTAACCACAATATCTTGAGCGACATCGAAAAGTCGTCGCGTCAGGTACCCAGCGTGCGCAGTTTTGAGCGCGGTATCGGTGAGACCCTTACGAGAGCCGTGCGTCGTCGTAAAGTACTCGGTCGGCGTGAGTCCTTCTTTCATTGAGGAGACGACCGGGAACTCGATGACCTCACCATTCGTGTTTGTCACCAGTCCCTTCATACCAGCCATCTGTGAAAGCTGTCTTGCGGAACCACGAGCACCAGAGACCACCATAGTGTAGACAGAGGAATTCTTGTCGAGTGCGGGGAGAATTTCTTTTTCGATATCTCCACTGGCTTTCTGCCACAATTCTATGGTGAGACGCAATTTCTCTTCTTGCGTCAGCAGTCCTTGCTCATACTGCTCAGTGAATGCTTGCGCTTCCTTACGTGCAGCGTCGACAATTTCTTTTTTCTTAGCGGGAATTTCGAGATCGCCGAAGCTAAATGACACGCCCGATTTTGTCGCAAACTGAAAACCGAAGTTTTTGAGCTTGTCCAGAATCGCCGGCGTATCCTTGAGGCCATAAATTCTGATAACATCCTCAACCAAGCGACCGAGTTCCTTTTTCTTTATTTCATGATTCACGTACGGATAATCTTTCGGAAGAATGGAATTGAAGAGCAGTCTCCCCACGGTCGTCTCAAATCGTTCTCCGTTAAACGCTACGTACTTCGGACTCCCTTCCGACGGCAACACCGTAACCTTTGCGTGAATGCCGACGATGTCAAAATCGTACGCGAGAATCGCCGCGTTCGGTGACGGGAAATAACGGCCGTCTCCTTTTTCGCCATCGACGTCGCGCGTCATCCAGTAGACACCGAGCGCAATATCGAGCGGCTTCTCAAATATGACTGGTTGTCCTGATCCTGGTTTCAAGATGTTCCGCGCCGCGGACATAATGGTTGCAGCCTCTATCTGCGCTTCGTCCGAAAGTGGTACGTGCACGGCCATCTGGTCGCCGTCAAAGTCTGCGTTAAAGGCAGGGCAAACGAGTGGATGCAACTGAATAGCGTTACCTTCGATCAGTCGAGGGCGGAATGCTTGGATACCCTGTCTATGGAGCGTCGGAGCACGGTTCAAGAGAACATGCTTCCCTCGAATAACCTCTTCAAGAATTGCCCATACTTCGGGAATGCCTTCTTCTATGAGCCTCCCTGCCCCGCGGATATTGTGCGCCAATTCGCGTCCCAAGAGCTCCGCAATGACGAACGGGCGGAATAATTCCAGCGCCATTCTCTTTGGAAGCCCGCACTCGTCAAGTCCAAGATTTGGGCCAACGACAATCACTGATCTTCCTGAATAGTCGACGCGCTTACCGAGGAGGTTGAAACGGAAGTAACCCTGTTTCGATTTCAAGTAATCGGCGAGTGACTTGAGCGGCCGTCGCTGCGCCTGGCTCGTCGCTGAAAACGCTGCGCCGCCACGACGAATCGTGTTGTCGAGAAGTGCGTCTACTGCCTCCTGCAAGATTCGTTTCTCATTCCTTAAAATCACTTCTGGCGCCATGATGTCCCGCAACTTCACCAGACGATTATTTCGATTGATGACGCGACGATACAAATCATTTACATCCGATGTTGCGTGACGGCCTGACTCTAGTGCAACCATCGGTCGAAGTGCTGGAGGTGTAATAGGAATCCGGGTAAGGAACAGCCACTCTGGTCGGACTCCGGACTTTACCATCGAACGAATGAGCGCGAGGCGCTTATTTAACTTTTCGCGTTCTGCCGCGCCCGCTGTTTCAAGAGACTTTTCCAGTTCGACTGCAAGCTTTTCGAGATTGAGATTCTTGAAGATGGAATGGATAGCTTCAGCGCCGATACCAGCTTCGAAGAAGGTACCGTACTTCACCGTGAAGCGGTGGTACTCAATCTCGTCGAGGACGACGCCGGGGCGAATTTTTTCAATATCTGCTTTCGCATTCTGCATCAACGACTTCAGTTCTTCTTTAGCCTTATCATTCGTTACGGACTTAAATTTCGTCTTGTATTCATTTTCGAGCTCTTTGATGAGACGGCTACGCTCATCTTCATTGACCTTCGTCACAATGTACCCTGCAAAATAAACAACCTTTTCTGCATCTATTGCTGAAACACCGAGAATGAGCGCAATGCGAGACGGCACAGAGCGGAGGAACCAAATGTGCGCCACCGGACTCGCCAGTTCTATGTGACCCATGCGTTCGCGTCTCACAATAGCGCGTGTCACCTCAACGCCACACTTTTCACAGATGATGCCGCGAAAACGAGGTCCCTTAAATTTACCGCAGTAACATTCAAAATCGCGCTCGGGTCCGAAAATGCGTTCATCGAACAATCCATCCTTTTCAGATCGCTGTGTACGGTAGTTTATGGTCTCCGGCTTTCTGACTTCCCCCCATGACCACTCAAGAATCTTTTCAGGACTGGCGACTTTAAGCCCGATCCAGTCGAAGTTTGCAGTGTCAATGACTTTCCCTCTTTTTTGATCCATGGTGGTTTTGGGTTAGCGCTTGCGCGAGCTCGTAAAATCGTCACCGCCCTCTTTTCCGAGAATCACGTCGAGACACAACCCCCGCAAATGATTGACGAGCACATTAAATGCGGCAGGCGTATGAGCGTTTTCAATGTGTCTTTTTTTCACAATGGCATCGAATGCAGCCGAACGGCCTTGAATATCGTCTGATTTTATAGTCAGCATCTCGCGAAGCGTATACGCGGCGCCGTAGCCCAAGAGCGCCCATACCTCCATCTCTCCAAATCGTTGACCGCCGTTTTGTGCCTTTCCGCCAAGCGGCTGCTGCGTAATCAGAGAGTACGGACCGATAGAGCGCATGTGAATTTTGTCTTCAACCATGTGGTGCAATTTCAAGATGTACATGTAGCCAACCGCAATATCTTGCTCAAATTTTTCTCCCGTTCTGCCATCGAACAAGGTCATGGTGCCGCGCTCTGAGAAACCCGCTTCTTTAAGCTCGCCGCGAATTTCTGCTTCCGTTGCTCCCGCGAATGGCGGCACAATTGCCTGGTAGCCAAGTTCGTTTGCGGCTAACCCGAGGTGCATTTCAAGAATCTGCCCCAAGTTCATACGTGATGGAACACCAAGCGGCGTCAAAATGACATCAATCGGTTCGCCATCTTCGGTGTACGGCATATCTTCCGCAGGAAGAACGCGAGAAATGACGCCCTTGTTACCGTGTCGTCCAGCCAACTTATCTCCCACCGAAACGTTACGGAGCTGCGCTACCGTGATGTAAATCTTCTTTATGGTTCCCGATTCAAGCGTATCGCCGCGTTCACGAGAAAATACTTTAACGCCAATGACGCGACCGCGCTTCCCTCCTTCCATGCGCAAGGAAGTATCTTTCACATCCTTAGCCTTGTCCCCGAAAATCGAGCGGAGGAGACGCTCTTCAGGAGAAAGTTGCGTCTCCCCCTTTGGCGTTACTTTCCCGACGAGAATGTCACCCGGGCGAACCTCTGCACCAATTCTCACGACACCTTCTTCATCAAGGTTGCGCAACTTTGTTTCTGAAACATTTGGAATGTCTGGAGTCGTTACTTCTGGTCCTAGTTTTGTATCACGCACAGAAACATCGAATTCTTCAATGTGAATGGTCGAGAATTTATTCTGCTGCACGAGACGCTCAGAGAGAATAATGGCGTCTTCGTAGTTTGCCCCTGACCAGCTCATGAAGGCGACGCGTACGTTCTGTCCGAGGGCCAACTGGCCACGTGCCGTTGAAGACGTGTCCGCCAAGAGGTCTCCGCGCTTCACCTTTTGGTTCAAAGAAACCGATGGGCGGTGGTTGAAACACGAAAATTCGTTTGTCATGGTAAACGGTTGCAAGGTGTATTCATGCGACTTCCCTTTGTCGTCCTTCACCGTTATTGAACGCGCGTCTACTTTCGTGACCACACCTGCCTCCTTCGCGTACAAGAGCCGCCCGGTGTCGCGTGCTGCCATTTCTTCAATACCGGTTGCCACGATTGGCACTTCGGGAATCACGCACGGCGTTGCCTGCTTTTGCATGTTCGAACCCATGAGCGCGCGGTTTGCGTCGTCATTTTCCACGAAGGGGATCATTGACGTCGCAATCGAGAACATCTGATTCGTCGCAATGTCGATATACGCCACATCGTCTCGGGCAGCGAGAACGGGTTCACCCTTGAGCCTTGCTTCAATATAGTCACCGATCAATTCTCCATTTTCTTTCATCGCAACCGCCGCGTGCGCTATCGGACTCTGTTCCTCTTCGAACGCATTCAGGTAGACCACATCCTTCGTTACTTTTCCTTTCAATACTTTTGCATAGGGCGTTTCTATAAGACCAAATTCATTGATGCGCGCGTAGGTCGCGAGGCGAAGAATGAGGCCGATGTTCTGACCTTCTGGCGTCTGAATTGGACACAGCCTTCCGTAGTGCGACGTGTGCACGTCACGGACCTCAAATCCAGCGCGCTCTCGCGTCAAACCTCCAGGACCAAGTGCTGAAACGGTCCGGAGGTTTTCGAGCTCATCCAAAATATTCTGTTGCGCGGCAAGCTGCGACAGCTGGTTCGCGGTAAAGAACTCCTTGATTGCCGCAGCCAGTGGACGCGGATTTACCAGCTGGGTAGGGAGCGTGGTTTCGACGTCGATAGTCGACATCTTGTCTTGAATGTTTCGCTTCATTCGCGAGAGACCAACGCGAACGCGCGCCTCGAGAAGTTCTCCCACCTGTCGAACTCGTCGAAAACCTAAATGGTCGATATCGTCCCCCTCTGCGTCTGGCATACCATTCAGTTCAATAATGTGCGAGACGATGAGCACAATGTCATCCATATTCAGAACGCGGCGTTCAAGTTCGGTCTTGTCCATCGAGCGCTTAAACCTTTGGTTAAATCGATGTCGTCCCGGGTACGAAAGGTCGTATCGATCTGGTGAAAAGATACCCTTCACATATTCACGCGCGGTGTCAGGTGTGGCGAGGTCACCGTCACGCAGACGTCGGTATATCTCTATGTATGCCTGCTCGACTGTCTTTGCGGAGTCTTTGTCCAATGTCGCCTGTAGAGCAGCCTTTCCACCGGGAACGCGCTCAAACAAGGTCAGTAGATCACGATCAAATGTCGCCCCGAGGATACGGAGGAGTGTGGTTGCTGGAAATTTTCTTTTACGATCAATTTTTACAAAAATAGCGCCGTCAGGCTCTGATTCAATTTCTATCCACGCGCCGCGCGAAGGAATAATCTTCGCGCCGAATACGCGCTTGCCGCGCACCTCGCCCGTAGAAAAGAAAACCCCAAAACTTCGTGCGAGCTGGGGTACGATGACGCGTTCAACACCGTTAATAATAAAGGTGCCGGTGTCAGTCATAATAGGAAAATCCGCAAGGAAAATTGACTGCTCCTTTTTGGTTCCCATCGCCTTGTTGACGAGTCGGACTTGCGCCTTCAACGGCGCATCGTATGTCTGCTTGTTTTCTTTCGCGCCATATTCGTCTATTTTTGGCTCACCGACTTCAAACGAAACAAACTCGAGCTCAAATTTTTTCTTTGAGTAATCAATAATTGGAGAAAACTCTTTGAAGAGGCTCGTGAGCCCATCGGAGATAAAAGTGCGGAAACTGGCAACCTGCGGCGCCACCAAATCTGGCATCGGCACATGTGCCTCGCGGAATTTCTTGAAGCTTTTTTTCGTGGGTTGATGGGGCATTTTAAATAGCGATATGCAGAGACACGCACAAAAGCGCGCTCCGCCCTTCTAAGAGGCTATTAAATTTTAGTATCAAATCCCACCAGGTCAAAACTCAATCTATAAAGTGGTACCGAAAGTATAGCCCCTCAGGTTACAGGCGTCAAGGCATTATCCCCTGCCCCTGAACAGGAGCCCATAGTTGAACCTGACAGTCCTCAAGGCGACGCCTTGAGGAGATACTCGCTTGCCCTCACTACAGAATTGGTTCCTAAGCCGCCCTATCTACCCCCGTGCTTCCATTTTTTCCAATCCTCAATCTTCTGGTGATGACCGGATAAGAGCACTTTAGGAACTCGATACTTCTTCCCCTTCCATTTCAAAATTTCTGGACGCGTATAAACCTCTGAGGATGAGACGCGCTCCTCTTCGATTGAATCAAATCTGCCGAGAACGCCGGGAATCTGTCGAGAAACAGCGTCAATAACTATCATCGCTGGAAGTTCTCCGCCAGTCAGTGTATAAGGTCCGACTGAAATCTTCTTTGCCTTCAGAATTTTCTGGACACGTGCATCAATGCCTTCGTAGTGGCCGCAGATGAAAACTATGTCTTTCGCTTTTTTGGCAAGTTGTCTTGCGTCAGTGTTCGTAAATTGCTTACCAGAGCGATCAAAAAAATAGATCTCTGCCTTTTTCTTGCCGACTGCTTTTTGGACTGCCTTCAGTATCGCTGCCGCTTCTAAAACCATGCCGGGTCCGCCCCCATAGGGGCGCTGATCGACCCGCTGCCACTTATTTTTCGTGAAATGGCGCGGATTATAGAATTTGACCCATATTTTCTTGTCACGAATTGCCCGTCCGATGATGGACGAATGTATAGGCGACTGAAAAGACTCGGGGAAAAGTGTAATGACGTGGTACGTGATGTTCATATGTTTGTTCTCTATCCTTCCTCGCGCATTATAAACGCGATCAGTGATGATTATTTTCTCATCGCGGGTCTATACAAATAAATCAAATGACTGCAATAGCAACGCCAATTCCTACAGCAGTAAGTGCGAACATGATTCCTCTCCAACTCTTTCGAACTAACTTTAATAAAGAACCCCTTGTTGCCAATGTCTCGTCGGCAGCAACAAGCATGCGTATTTTGGTTTCTGTCAGTCGTCTGCCAGAGGTGTAAACGGTCCGGGGTCGTATCTGAAATGATGAAGGATTCCATTCTTCTGCGCTCAGTGTCTCAATACGGCCGGATCCTAAATCTGCCATGGACTTTGCAAACGGCTCTCTCACGCGAAATCGCATCATTCCGGATTCTTTTCCATTTTCACTCATCAGTTAACATTATACCTTTCTATTTTCCTATGTCAACGTAATCCAATGGCCATTAACGACCTCCGATGTCGTTATAACGACATCGGAGGTCGTTAATTTATTGATTGGTTGAGCGCAGGATGATGCGGACGCCAGAACTCCCCGCCCCTCTCTGGGGCGGGGAGTTCGATAGTCCGGGGGACTGTCGAACGGGCGACGTTTTTACACTAAAAGCCCCCGCAATAGCGGGGGCTTTTAGCTCATCTAACTTTAATTTAGAGCTTCAGATCCTCAAGTGCTTCGTCAACGCTTCTCGATGCGGCTCCTTGCTGTGGCTCATACCGCTCTTCGCGCGGCGCGCTTGATGTCATTCCCATTGAACCTCCCATCGGACGCGTACTTCCTGCTGGTTCATTGATCTTCAAATTGACGCGAGCATTGTTCTTCATGCCAACGACGCGAAGGAGGATGCGGATGGCCTTTGCAGTGTTTCCTGAGCGCCCGATGACCTTGCCCATGTCAGCCGGATTTACATCGAGGGTAAGGAGCACGCCCATCTCATCTACCTGTCTGTTAACTTTAACGTCTGACGGGTTGTCTACCAACATCTTGACTACATACTCGAGAAATTCCTGGTCAGTATTCTGCATAACGGGATATTAAATTATAAGGCTTCGCCTTTCTGGCTTCCTCGGCTCGGGAAAGCAATTTAGGAAACTTGCATTCCTCTCGCTCCACGTCGCCAGCAGCGACAGCCGTCACAAATGTACCAAAAAATGAGCCGTCTTGCAACGGGGTCATGCTGCCTTTGAGTCCTCTGCCGCTGAGGCCCCCCTGCCTTTTATACGGGAACTTCTTCCTGAGATGCACCAGCTTTCGCCTCAGCTGCTACAGGTGGCACCCCATCTTTTTTTGCTTCTTCTTCCTTCGCTGGAGGATGCTTCTTGCCGAGTACGTTTACCTTCTTTCCTTCTATGACGCCTTTCGTAATAAGAAGATTGTTGACTGTCCCCGAAATTTCAGCGCCCTTAGAAATCCAATGCTTTACAGAATCTGCATCGATAACCGTATGCTTGGTCTTTGGATTATACGAGCCAAGAACCTGGAGTGGATTCCCCGCCTTCGGGCTTCGCGCTTTCTCAAGGACAACGATGCGAAATGCCGGGTCGTTCTTACGTCCAGTGCGCTGAAAACGAATAGTGAGCATGCGGCAAAGACTAACAGGAAAGCCACGAAACGTAAAGGGGGCGCTCATTTTCATTTGCTCAAAGCGTAACCCATAGTAAAACAAGCCGCCCGTTCGACAGTCCCCCGGACTATCGAACACCCCGCCCCAAAGGGGACGGGGTGTTGAGCGGGCGGCACCGGGGTGTTTTTCTAGGCAGAGAATCGGCCTCCGCCGATACTGGTTTACCCTCAATCCCCGCGGCATAGCCGCGGGGCATTGAAACCTAGTAATGCGGCGCATCACTTGACGAGGTATAGTATTCTCGTGAAAAGATCCCCTCCTTCCCCAAGCGCACCATCAAAGCCCGGCCGAAAAACCGGGGTGCTTGATGTGACGCGGTCAGGCCGTGGATTCCTTCTCGACCCCGAGGGAGACATTCCTATTCCGCGAGAAGCACTCGGAGGCGCGCTTGCGGGAGACATTGTTGAAATAGCCCTTCGACAAGGAAGAGCTGAGACTATTGGACGTGTAGTAAATATTCTCGAAAGAAAGACGGGGGCATTTGTAGGCACCCTCGTCAAGTCACCGATTGGCGTCGTTCTCAAGGCCGATAACCCGCGTGTCTATTTTAATTTCTTGGTAGTCGGTTCCCCTGGTGCACCGGTCGGGCACAAAGCGGTCGTCGATGTTGTTGATTGGGACGGGAAGCCACCAAAGGTAAAAATCCGAGAAGTGTTCGGACCAGCTGGCGATCACCATACCGAAATGAAGGCCATCGTGGCCGGCAAGGGTTTTGAAACGGAATTCCCCCATACAGTGATAGAAGAGGCAAAAAAACTCTACTCCTCTGGATTGACGACTGTAGAGATCGTGAATCGGAGAGATTTTAGAAGCACATTGACGCTCACCATTGACCCCGAGACGGCAAAAGATTTTGATGACGCAATTTCTTATAAGAAGCTCCCGGACGGCGCACTCGAGATAGGCGTTCACATTGCCGATGTGACCCACTTTGTGAGGCCGAGCTCTGCCCTCGACCAAGAAGCATTCAAGCGCGCCACCTCCATCTATCTCGTCGACCGAACCATCCCCATGCTCCCGCCACAGCTTTCTGAAGACCTTTGTTCCCTAAAGCCTGATGAAGATCGACTCGCCTTTTCCGCGGTATTTATCGTAATAAATGGAAAAGTCTCCGATAGCTGGTTTGGCAAATCTATCATCCGCTCCCAGAAGCGATTTACCTATGAAGACGCCGATGAGACCATAAAAAACCATACACTCCCCCTTCACCGTGAGCTTGCAGAGATTTGGAAATTCGCATCACACCTTCGAAAAGAGCGCTTCAAATCCGGCGCCATAATGTTCGGCACTGACGAAGTAAAGCCGATCGTTGACGAAAAGGGCAACGTGACTGGTTTCAAGCGTACTGAATACACCGAGTCCCACCAGCTCATTGAGGAATTAATGCTCCTCGCCAATCGCGAGGTCGCGGGCATGGTTTCAAAGCGTCTTGGGCGAAAGAGCCGCTTGTTTATCTATCGCATCCACGATGTGCCAAATGCCGAAAAAATTGATGAGCTTGCCATATTCTTGCGCGCGATTGGCTACCAACTGTCACTCTCGAAAAAAGGAGCTTCACAACAGGAGCTCAACAAAATTCTTTCTGAAGCGAAAGGGAAGCCCGAGGAAAAACTTATTACGACGGCGACTATTCGCTCAATGACGAAAGCGGTGTACACAACTAAAAACATCGGGCACTACGGACTCGCCTTCCAAGACTACGCGCACTTCACCTCCCCCATTCGGCGCTACCCCGACATCATGGTCCATCGAGCGCTCGCGGCGATACTTTCCGGCCAAAAAATTACTGAGAAACCTGAAGACTTAGAAAAAAAAGCTCTGCACGCTTCAGAGCGTGAGGTTGCAGCAGCAGAAGCAGAACGAGCCTCAATCAAGCTGAAACAGGTAGAGTTTTTCTCCAGGAAAATTGGTGAAGTCCGCAAAGGCATTATTTCAGGAGTAACCGAATGGGGACTTTACATTGAGGACAAAGAAACTGCTGCGGACGGTATGGTCCGCCTTACCTCTTTGACGGATGACACCTACGAGTACATTCCTAAAAAATACGCAGCGGTGGGTACCCGTACCAAAAATCAGTACCGCATGGGCGACCCCGTCACCTACCGCGTCGAAGCGGCGGATATTGAAGCGCGCACGCTCGATTTCTCGCTCATTCAGGGTCCCGCCTAACGGCAGGTCTGGTGAGAAACATCACTTCTTCGTTTAAGAACAGCGGTTTCATGCGGGAAGCAAAGAGCGCACAGCAGTCCTCAGAAACAGCAATATCAGGACCATTTCCTTGAGCAATCACAGTCCCCTTTACAATAAATTCATGATCTTCGAAGAGGCGGGTCAGAGAATAGGATTCATCGGGAAACCGTACCGAGTCAAATACTTCATACTCTTCATACACTTGACTATCAAGATCAGGGTCCACGGCAAACATTCCGAGGTTCCCCAGTACAGCCTTGACGGTCGCTACTGCAGTTCGGAATGTTTCTGGATTCTCGTGAGAACCGGCCTCGATACCAACTCGTATGGCATCATTTTTACGCCTGCCGTACAAATGTGAAACTGGCTTTCCAATCTGGACCCTATCGATGTTAGTGATGACATTTTGTATCGGAATCCCGTTCACTATCGCTGACGGAAATTCGGTACCGAGTACAATAATCATGGGTTCTGACTCCTGTGCTGTGCTGTGTATATCGATACCAACATCAAATTGCTCATAGATATCTTCGAGTTCTTTTACTCGTACGACTTCATACGTAACACTCGATGCTTCTTCGAGCGCAGCTCGGGCGAGACGATTCATATTTGTATTTACAAAGCGCGTTTGCCTTGCTTCTTCTTCCGATTCTGCACCGAAGTATCGTTCTGCCGCTCGCGCATTGTTTAAGACAAGAAAGATGGAGCCCCGCAGAAGGCGTTTGTTGGGTAGAATGTGCTCAATAACATATTCGACTGCCGCAAGCCCAGCAGGTTCATCGCCGTGTGTCATGACGGTGATACCTAACGTGGGACCGGGCTCGCCACCTTCGACTTTAAGAACGCCAGATACTCCGTTATAGATCGACTCTGATATGCCTTTGAAGGTTGCGCGAAGTTTTTCGAACCGTTCACTCCTTCGAAATGATTCAAAGGAGTTACTTGCCTCGCCAAAGATACCCCAGTCGCGGGGCTGCGTCGTTCATCAAAGATATTGATTCAAATGACATAGTTAATTAATTACATAGTAAATGCAAAAAAACAGTATTGAAAAGGGCCTACGCCCATAGATAGCGTGAATTAAAAATGAACGTCGTAGTCTTCTTGCGATACTCAGAAGTACTATGAAAGATGGGGATTGCTAATTTCATTTTTTTGTACCGAGACATTTTCCTACAAGGCATGAATGACATGCATCTTTGCCCATCTGCGTTACGACGCCGGGGCACCATTTGCACTTCGTGCAGTGGCACGCGTAGTCACCCGAAAATTCCATTCGGTGCAGGATCTCCATTGCTACTTGCCAGGGGGTGGAGGTGGAGGCGGAGGCTCAGGTCTTGGAGTCACAGGGTCTCCGAAACCACCGTCACCAGGCTTGTTTGGATTTGGAGGTCTACGATCGAAGGCGAGAATGTCTCGATGAGAAGACGAATACGCATTACGTAGATTTTCAATACTTCGCGACATAACAAAAAATTATCGGGATGGTAATGGAGCTATTACGGTTATGTGAAAATCGGACGAGTATTACCTCGTCCAATAGAAGAAAGAGAAAAGCGACGCGGATGCGCTTTGTGCAAACTGTAATGTCTGCGTCGCTGACATAAAGATAATAATAGCAAATGACGCACGTCCGTCAAGCTACCCGGCATGTGTGCACACGTCAGTACACATATCAGAGCAACACGCTGACATTTTGGTAATGCGGACTGTTCAAGATGTTAGTGAGATATTAAGGCGGCCGTACGCACGGTATCTGTTAGTGGCCAGATACTTCGCATGGGTTATCAAGGTCCCGCTCCCTCCTTCCATTGACGTACCGACAAGCGCATTGTGGTTCAAAATTCATTTTTTATACCGATACTATCCATGAGCTATAGCTAATGGATAGTAAACTACCCCGCAGCAGAGCTGCGAGGCATTAAGAAAGCAGCTCTGCTGCGGGGACCGGGGTAGTTTTCTGGATATGGATGCGGCCTCCGCCGCTCTTTTTATCTGTCCATTCATCCCCAGAGCAGAGCTCTGGGGCATTCTGGACGGCCAGTAAAAACGCCGCCCGTTCGACAGTCCCCCGGACTGTCGAACTCCCCGCCCCAAAGGAGACGAGGCATTCTGGCATCCGCCAGTAAATCACGACACTACCATATATGGTAGTGCTGGCGTGGTAAGCAAAGCTTCCCCCACCAGCACTCGGAAAGAATGAACATGAGGTATATTCATTCTCTTCCTCGTTTGGCGTGGTAGTTTTCTGGATATGGATGCGGCC
>CAYHYY010000005.1:0-22496 GCA_964360975.1 uncultured Candidatus Saccharibacteria bacterium
AGTAATGGTTACATTCCCTAGTTTCACTAGGGAACGCAGAAACGGTTACAATGAGTCGCATGGCAAAATCCTACGATCACAGAGCGATTGAGAAAAAGTGGCAGGAACGATGGGAGAAGCAGAAGCTTTTCGAAGCGCCTGATTCCGTAAAAGGGAAAGAGAATTTCTATACGTTGTTCGAATTTCCATACCCATCGGGAGATCTCCACATTGGCCACTGGTATGCGTATTCTGTTCCCGACATGTTCGCGCGCATGAAGCGCATGCAGGGCAAAAATGTGCTGTTTCCGATCGGCTTCGATTCGTTTGGATTGCCTGCTGAGAGCGCAGCAATAAAGAATAAGATAGATCCTATGAAATGGACATACGACAACATTACGCGTATGCGCGCGCAGTTGAAGACCATGGGCAATTCAGTTGACTGGTCACGTGAGGTGATAACTTCCGACCCCGCGTTTTACCGATGGACTCAGTGGCTTTTTCTGAAGCTTTACGAACGCGGTCTCGCCTACAAGAAAAAAGCATTGGTGAATTGGGATCCGGTCGATAAGACGGTGCTCGCCAATGAGCAGGTACTTCCGGATGGCACGGCAGAACGCTCAGGCGCTGTGGTCGAAAAAAAAGAGCTTGAACAGTGGTTCTTTAAGATTACGGACTACGCCGACAGATTAATTGATGATTTGGAGCCACTGCAATGGCCAGAGCCGATTAAAGACGCGCAGCGCAATTGGATAGGGCGGAGTGAAGGAGCAGAAATAGATTTTCCGCTCGTCGGAGACACCATAAAACGATTTGTGGTACTCCACGGCAAAGGGGCGACACCAAAGAGCGGCTTCCATCCATGGCTTTTGCGGACACTCAGGGAAAAAGGATACGAGGTGGTCATACCGAATCTGCCAAATTCAGACAATCCCCATGATGATGAGCAGGCTGATTTCGTAGAAAAAAACTGTGCACTCGACAACGAAACAGCGATAGTGGGGCATTCATTTGGCGGCATCGTCGCGCTTCGACTTTTGGAGCGCGGCCACCACATTCACAGTGTGGTACTCGTCGGAACGCCGTATTCGGGAACCTATCTCGACAGGAAGGAGCGGCCCACCGTGACGCGCGCTGTCGGGAAAGGGTTTGACGCGAAGCGCATTCTGAAAAACGTGGAAAGTATGACGCTTTTGTACGATACCCACGACAAAATTGTTCCGCCATCGGACGGCGACGCACTGCAGGCGCTGTTGGGCGGCACGCTCATAAAACGCGAGGCAGCGAAATCGCATTTCACCAGCACGGTTGAACGCGAAGTACTCGCCGCTTGCGTACCGAACGTTCGCATTTTCACGACGCGTCCCGACACCTTGTACGGCGCGACATACCTCGTGCTCGCTCCAGAGCATGCCCTTATTACTGAACTTGTTCAGAACCGCAATTTATTGGTCAAGAACATTAAAGAAGTCGATGCGTACGTGCGAGCATCGAAACGAAAATCAGAGCTCGACAGGCAAAAGCAAGAGAAGGATAAAACGGGAGTCCGCGTTCTAGGGGTGATGGCGGTAAACCCGGCGACCAAGGAGCAGATTCCTGTCTACGTCGCGGATTACGTTCTTGGCCACTACGGGACCGGTGCCGTTATGGCGGTACCAGCGCACGACGAGCGTGATTTCGAATTTGCACAGAAATTCTCTCTGCCCATTCGACCTGTTGTCCTCTCGGGCGGGAGTGTTCAGTCGGGATGGACATTAGAGAAATATGCGGATGAATGGAATGACCACTATAAGAATCCTGGAAAACTATACGACTCTGGTGCTTTTACTGGACATGACAGCGAAGAAGCAAAGCGCGAAATAACAGAATCAGTCAGTGGAAAAATAACGACGACCTATAAACTTCGCGACTGGCTGGTATCTCGCCAGCGCTACTGGGGCGCTCCGATACCGATTGTGTACGATCCAGAAGGTAATGCGCACGCGGTACCGGAAAAGCACCTGCCATGGATGCTCCCCACGGATGTTGATCATACGCCAACGGGCGTTGCGCCACTGGCGCGCTCAAAAGAGCTTCATGCGCGCACGGAAAAAATATTCGGAAAAGGCTGGAGGCCTGATTCCGATACGCTCGATACATTCGTCGATTCCTCATGGTATTTTCTTCGTTATCTTGATTCGCACAACACGGAGGAGTTTTCATCTCTGGCGAGGCAAAAAAAATGGATGCCCATCGACCGCTACTCGGGAGGTTCGGAGCACACGACTGTGCACGTCCTCTATTCGAGATTTCTCTATAAAGCGCTCTATGACGCTACGCTCGTGACGCATGAGGAGCCGTATACGGTGAGGCAGAATCGCGGTCTCATTCTTGCCGAGGATGGTCGCAAAATGTCTAAACGATGGGGGAATGTCGTAAACCCCGATGAACAGGTGAGCAATGTCGGCGCGGACGCAGTGCGCACCTACCTTGGCTTTATTGGTCCATATAACGTCGTCGGATCTTTTCCGTGGTCGACGAATGGGCTGATTGGCGTTCGAAAATTCTTGGAGCGAGTGTATGGCATGAAGGATGAGGTGGGGGATGTACCGCTCTCCCACGAGGTATCGCTCCTCATGAACCAGACTATAAAGAAAGTGGGGGAGGATCTTGAAACAATGAAAATCAACACCTCAATCTCACAGCTCATGATCTTCTCGAATGCGCTCCAGGGTCTCAACGTGGTGCCGCGCGGTGGTTACGAAACACTGATACGACTCCTCGCGCCGTGCGCCCCCCACCTCGCCGAAGAAATTTGGGAATCTCTCGGTCACGCCACGTCAGTGCATCTCGAAAAATGGCCATCGTTTAATCCCACTGAACTTAAATCCAACGTCGTCACCATTGCCGTTATGCAGAATGGAAAAACCAAGGGGACAGTTGAGGCAGCGCGAGGGGCGACACAGGATGAGGTAGAAAAGCTTGTCAAGATTGACAAAAGACTCAGCGTTATAGCCGCAAAATCAGTGACGCGAATAGTCTTCGTGGAGGATAGGGTTATCAACTACGTAGGGTAGATTTCACAAACTGTGGATATCGTGTCATAATTTGACGGCTGTAGATATATATGCTATAAGAGATATCTAACCTAACGTCAATGTCTAAACTTACATTCAAACCAAGTCAGGTCTCCAAGCGGCTCATTGCCGATCTTCCGGAGCGTGCTCGCGATGTGGTGGTCAGTCGGTACGGACTTGGTGCTAAGACGAAGAGCGAAACGCTCGATGCTATTGGCAAGCGGTACGGGATAACGCGCGAGCGCGTTCGACAGATAGAGAATCACGCCATAAAGCAGATTCAAGAGTCGGCAGCATTGACGCGCGAAGGCGGGGCGTTTCAGGCATTGGAAAGCGCGATCCGTGAACTCGGCAGCATCCTCCCTGAGAGCATGATCTTGGCTGAGTTTGCGCAGGATGAGGTCACTCAGAATCACCTTTACTTCCTTCTTGTCGTCGGGAAGTCTTTTTTTCCTGCGAAAGAGAGTCCAGATTTCAAGGCACGTTGGTCCGTTGATCAGGATATTGCAAAATCAGTCGAAGACGCATTGAAACAAGTGCATGGCAAAGTGAAGCCAGAGTCGGTATTGCAGGAAGCGGAACTTATAGAACACGTCATGACCTGCTTGACGCGAGTGAATACTAAGTATCGCTCAAAAGATACCGTTCGCCGCTGGTTGGAACTGTCGAATTGCCTCATGAGAAACCCGCTCGGCGAATGGGGTAGGACGAGCGCGCCGGGCATTCGAGTAAAGAACGTGCGCGACCACGCATATCTCGCCTTGAGGCGTCATGGCTCCCCGATGCACTTTAGAGAAGTTGCTGCGGCAATCACAAAACTGTTTGGTCGTAAGGCTCATGAAGCGACGACACACAATGAACTCATAAAGGATGATCGTTTTGTACTCGTCGGACGCGGTCTCTACGCGTTAAAGGAATGGGGGTACCGCGTTGGGCCAGTGGTAGAGATCGTCAAACATATTCTGAGGGAATCAAAGGAGCCGCTCTCGCGCGAAGAAATTATGAAACGTGTCGCCAAAGAACGTTACGTCAAGCCTAATACGATAGTGGTCAATCTTCAGAACCCAATTTTCTCGAAGGTAAATGGTAAGTACGCGCTGAAGGGAGCCTAAAGCAGCGAGCGATAGACCGCGCGTTTTTTATTCAAAGATTCCTTCAGTGGTATTATTTCGAGATGCAGTCGCGCGTCATCATGCGCTCGTTTTTTGTTGCATTCGTTCTCACGGTGCCGCTGGTTATATATCTCGCGCCAGTGGTCGCATCCTGGATTTATGTGGTCATCGCTTTTTTGACTCCGCTCTGGCTACCGATCCTGCTCGTGGCGATTGCGTGGCCTCTGTGGACGCGCTTTACGAGATCCCAGTATGTCTTCAGCGTGCCGTATACCATCATTGAACTCAAACCGGGAACCGAGACGCCGCGCGCTGCTCGGGCGATGGAATTAGTTTTTTACTCGCTCTACCATCGCACCGAAATATCGTCATACGCCGCTATCGTGCTGGGGCAGGTGCGCCTGCCATGGTCGTTTGAATTGCACGCGCACGCGGGTCATCTCCGATTTTTTCTGTACGTGCCGACAGCGCATCGCGCGGCAATTGAGGCGCGCTTACGCGCTGAATATCGTGACCTCGATATCGATGAGGCGACAGATTACTCGCGTGAGTATCATTTCGATGCCTCACGTTCAAAGCTCATGATGCGCGAATTTGAGCTCATGAAGCCCGATCCGTATCCTTTGAAGACGTATGCGGAGCATGAGGCACAGAAGGACCGAGCAGACGTTTTTAATGATTTTCTTGAGGATATTATTTCAGTGGGTGAAACCGAGCATCTGTTTGTCTCATTTCTCATACGGCCGCACCAGCGTGAGAGAAAAAACATTTTTGGTAAACCGATGGATACGCTCCATGAAGACGCTCACCGGGAGATCGCCGCTCTCTTGGGACCAAGGGGTGATTTGCAAGGCGCGAGTTCGACGGTCAGAGAGACCGTGGCAGCAATTGAGGCTGCGCTAAAAAAGCCATCCTTCGATTGCGGCATACGCGCGCTCTACATGGCTGATCGAAAGCACTACAAGCGTGAGCGAGAAATGAGCTTGCTGGGGATGTTTGATAGGTTTTCCGATCCTGAGCGGAACGGCTTTCGCTCGTACGATCCGCTTACCCAAGTTGGCTGGCCTTTTGTTGATATTCTTGCGGCGGTTCCGGCCATTTCGATGGATTACGTATTGAATCTCTATCGACGTCGCGTATTCTTCTCGCCCCCGTACTATGGACGATCGTTCGTGCTTAACGCCGAAGAATTGGCGACCATATACCACGTACCCCATATTGGGCGCGTTTCATCGCTGTCGAAAATGCGCGGTTCCCGTTTAGATCCACCCGAAAATTTACCCGTATGAAAATTCTTCCCGTCATACGACGGTATCGTCTGGAGTTTGCTCTTGCTTCGTTTCTGGTTCTCGCGGTGCTCTACGTTCTTCTTGCGGCCGCGCCTCAAGAGTTTCCTGAAGGTGGCGTCGTCACTATTTCAGACGGCGCATCGATCAGTGAGGCCTCTCACGTATTGAAGTCGGCGAACGTCATTCGGTCGCCATTTTCGTTTACGAGTATCGTGCGCCTCATGAATGGGGCAAAGGGAGTGCTTGCGGGTAGGTACGCATTCACCAATCCGGAAAATGTCTTTCAGGTTGCGTCGAGAGTTTCGCGTGGAGAGACGGGCCTTAAACCGGTAAGCATTACCATACCGGAAGGTCTTGATTCCCGTGAAATAGCGCTGATACTATCTCGCGAGCTCGATAACTTTGACCGCGACCGATTTCAGGAACTCGCTCGAGAACATGAAGGATATTTATTTCCTGAAACCTACCATTTTTTGCCTGGGGTAACTCCCGAATCGGTCATAAACACCATGCTCGATACATTTTCAGAAATGGTTCAGCCACTTGAGGGCGACATCAGTGCTTCTGGCAGATCATTGGACACCATCGTGACCATGGCCTCGATTCTTGAACGTGAGGCAAGAAAATATGAGACCCGCAGGACAGTCTCCGGGATACTTTGGAAGCGAATTGACCATAGCATCCCTCTACAGGTTGATGCGGTCTTCGGCTACATATTTGGGAAGAGTGGTTATGCACCCTCGTTCGATGATCTCGAGTTTGATTCACCATACAACACGTACACAAACAGAGGTCTCCCTCCAGGCCCCATTGCGAATCCAGGTCTGGAGTCCATAAGGGCAGCACTCGACCCCGCAGACTCCCCGTACTTTTATTACCTGACTGGGTCAGACGGGCGCATGTATTACGCACAAACATTTGAGCAGCACAAGGCAAATCGTTCGCGGCTACGATAGCGCCTCTCACGGGTGTCGTGCATCACTATTCCTCTCTGATAACCATTTGCGCTCGACATAGATTTAGTTACTCTAGGTGAGTGAAAACTGTCATTGTTGGATTGTCTGGCGGCGTGGACTCCGCTGTCTCTGCCTATATACTGAAGAAAGAAGGATATCGAGTCATTGGAGCGTTTATAAAGGGTTGGGAGCCGGATTTCTTGCCCTGCACTGGCGCCGATGACCGATTGCAGGCAATGCGCGTCGCCGTGCATCTCGACATCCCCTTTGCGACCGTTGATCTTGAAGCGGCATATAAGCGTGATGTCGTCGATTATTTTGTTTCTGAGTATCGCGCTGGAAGAACGCCAAATCCTGACGTCATGTGCAATCGCGCCATAAAATTTGGTGCTTTTTGGAGGTACGCAACATTGAAGGGTGCTGACTTTATCGCCACGGGTCATTATGCACGGAATGTTTCAACTGCAGCTGGTTTTACGCTGTGCGCGAGCAAAGATACCGAAAAAGACCAAACGTATTTTCTCTGGACGCTGACGCAGGACGACTTATCACACGCTCTGTTTCCTGTAGGAGCGCTCTCGAAGCCAGAAGTGCGCGCAATCGCTCAAAAGGCAAAATTACCAAATGCCGATCGCAAAGATTCTCAAGGGCTCTGCTTTCTGGGGCATGTGGACATGAAGGCATTTTTAAAGCGATACGTGCCTTCGAAAAGCGGTGATATCATATATGGTAGCACCGGAGAGAAGATTGGTTCGCACGATGGGGCATGGTTTTGCACCGTCGGCCAGCACGTGGATGTTGGTGGGCAGGGAAAGCGTCAGTACATTGTCAGCAAAGATGTATCGAATAACGTTCTCACCGTGTCCGAATCTCCGTCAATGCAAAATGCGACGAATACAATCAACATCAGTAACGTGAGTTGGGTATCGGGTAATGAGTTTAAGGGCCAGGCCTACGCGCGTTATCGCTATCGACAAGCGCTGTTGCCAGTCAACATTTCGGGAGACGTGGTTACGTTTATGAAACCAGAACTCATCGCGAGCGGTCAGTCGCTCGTCGTCTACGCGGAGAACAAAATAACCTGTCTCGGTGGTGGTATAGTTGAGTAAATTATGCCAATTATCGTGAAGGGAGACGGTACGCGAGAGGCTTTTGAGGTATCAAAGCTTATTGGCTCCCTAAAGCACGCTGGTGCGAGTCAGAATCTTGCCGATGAGATTGCAGCGCACGTTACAAAAGAGATAAAAGACGGTATGTCGACGACCCAAATTTATCGTCACGCGTTCATGAGACTCCGCAAAGAGGAACGCGTCACTGCAGCGCGCTACTCAATGCGAAGAGCGATATTGGATCTGGGTCCAACGGGGTTCCCTTTTGAAGACTACATATCGGCGCTTATGCGTGCGAAAGGGTACGAAGTGAAGACTCGAGTCATTGTTCCGGGGAGATGCACGAGTCACGAAGTCGACGTGGTTATGTCGAAAGATACGCACCATATTGGTGCCGAATTGAAATTTCACAATACACCAGGATTTAAGACCGATGTGAAAACCGCGCTCTATGTTCGCGCGCGATTTTGGGATATCGAGTTTGGAGCGCGCGATAGAAAAGAAAAAGCCGGTATCGATGAAGGGTGGCTCATCACGAATACTAAATTTACTGAAAATGCTATCCAGTATGCAGAATGTTCCGGCATTTCTCTACTCGGATGGGGATACCCAGCAGGCGCTGCGCTTAAAAATTTTATTAGCCAGACTGGCGTCTATCCGGTAACCGTTTTGACAACCCTTTCGAAAGCCGAAAAATCTCGTCTCATCACCAGTGGCGTCACTCTGTGCAGAACGATTGCGGATGACCCCGAAGCCCTGCGGCGCGCTGGCATCACCGGTCAAAAAAATAATGACATCGTGGCTGAGTGCAGCGCGGTCTGTTCGGTATAGGTATGGTCCCGTTAGAGGCCGCGGTCACGCACATGTATACTGAACACCATGAAGCGTGACGAGAGATATTGGTTATTCGCGATAGTCGGGGGAGCGCGGTGGACCGCGACCTGCCTCTAACGGGATGGCCGGCTACGCGCGAAAAACATTCGACCCTGCCTCAAAGGAGCCGTTCAAACTCAGTCGTTCCAAGATCGATCTTTTTATGGAGTGCCAGCGCTGTGCCTACCTTGATATGCGGCTCGGTGTCGCTCGCGTTTCTGGTCCTTCGTTTACGCTCAATAATGCGGTTGATGAGCTGTTCAAACGCGAGTTTGATATTCATCGAGTTCGGAGCACCACGCATCCCCTCATGAAGGAATACGGCGTTGATGCGGTGCCCTTCAGTGATGCGCGAATGGAGGAATGGCGCGATGCGCTCCGTCGCGGAATTAAAACTCACCACGAGCCGACGAATCTTATTATTCGTGGCGGTATCGATGATGTATGGAAAAATCCAGATGGTGAATTAATCATTGTTGATTACAAGGCAACGTCTAAGAAGCAGGCGCCCGCGACGGAAGCCGACCTCTATCCGTCCTATAAGCGGCAAGTTGAAATATATCAGTGGCTCTTTCGACAAAATGGCTTCAAAGTTTCACCGACCGGCTACTTCGTCTACGCAAATGGAAGATCTGACATGGAGGCGTTTGATGCGAAACTGGAGTTCGACATCAACCTTGTCTCGTACACGGGGGATGACTCCTGGGTGGAGCCAGCCATTCTACAATTGAAGGAGATGCTCATGAGCGATGCTATTCCCGATGTCGGCACCGCGTTTGGGGGAGGGCCGTGTGACTACTGCACGTATCGCGAGGCAGCGGGGAAGGTGCTTGCCGCACAGTATGTAAAACACGTGCAACAAAATAAGAAGCGCGAGCCGACGCCTAAAAAAATTGCAGAAACCGGCACCCGGCCATTATTTTAGCGCACTGATATCATATATGATATCAGTTGTCTGTGTACTTTTTTTTGGGCCTCGGAGTCGGAAAGAGCAGAAAGTGGAGCGGATACTTTTTCTTCAAGGCAGCAAACGAAAATGGCTCAGCAGCGCGTTCTCTCTGCAGTGCTCGCTTGTCAGGTTCTTTTTCAAGACCCTCAATTGCTCCTTCATAACCCTGAAATTGATCATGAAGCCATCGCTTTACCGAGCTCACTGTTTTTGGTCCCACTTTGAGTCGCGCACCGATTTCGCGCTGTGAGTGGCCCGCGAGCAGTAGCCGCGCGATCCAGATTCTTCTTCCAAGCATAATGCGCTCGCTCGGCGTTAACAGGTCGCGAAGGAATGTCTTGACGTTCGCGCGCCCTCGAACCGCGCCTGCAGCAGTATAGAGGTAATCGAGCGTTTTGATGAACTCCGTGTCACTTAAATCGGCGCGTCGTCGCTTCATATTGAATTCCGTATGATATCATATATGGTATCACAGAGAATGGATCTATGCACAGGTATAATCAGGTATAATGACGGGGTGATACCGAGTCATGACTTTAGAGATCGCGTACTGGCCGTCGTTCGTGCGATTCCAAAAGGAAGGACTATGACGTACGGGGGAGTAGCAGCTGCAGCGGGTCATTCGCGCGCAGCGCGCGCGGTTGGCGCGATTATGCGGTCCAACACGCATGACTCGATTCCATGTCACCGCGTGGTCACAAAAAACGGGCTAGGCGGTTACAACGGGCTTCGTGGGAAGAAAGAGCAACTACTCCAGATGGAGGGCGCGATCTAGGCCTCTAGCGCCAATCGATTTCTCCGCGCCCGTGCTTTTTTAAGTACTCGTTTGCAAGCTTGAAATGATTGCTACCAAAGAAACCTCTGGATGCAGAGAGCGGCGACGGGTGTACTGATGTCAGCACAAGATGCTTGGTTGAATCAATGAGATCCTGTTTTTTAGCTGCAAACGCTCCCCACAGCAGGAAGACGATATGTTCCTGCTCGCGTGATATTGCTCCGATGACTGAGTCGGTAAATGTGTGCCAACCGTAGTCGGCATGCGAGTTTGCTACACCCGATCGAACTGAAAGGGACGCATTGAGAAGAAGCACGCCTTGCCTGGCCCAACGCGTCAGATCAGGATTGCGATTGCATGGAGTATCAAATTCGGCTTCAATTTCCTTGAAAATATTCAAAAGCGATGGCGGTATTGAATTGCTTGGCAGCGTTGAAAATGCGAGACCATCAGCGACTCCCGGCGTGTGGTAGGGATCCTGGCCAAGTATGACCACGCGCACGTCTTCCGGCTTGACGAGTTCAAATGCGCGAAAGACACGTGATGGATGAGGGAAGATTGATCCGGAAAGATATTCAGTCCTGACTCGCTCTGAAAGCTCACTAAAGTATGGCTTGCTGAATTCTGCATCAAGTAATCGTTTCCACTCAGGATGTATCCTTACGCTATGTTCCACTGGGAACAGCGTAATACATATGCCAACCTTTTGAAATTGGCGTTTGTCGACTACGCCCCATATCGCCATGCGTAGCGGCGCTTGTCTAAGCCTAGCCTGTAGAGATTCCGGATACGAGAAAAAAGAGTGCGGTGTTGTCCCGCATTGGTGATACGGGGTACACTTCCGACATGCAGCATAAGTCATCGAAGAAGGTGCCTGGGTTTTTGATGCTGCGCGCGCACGCGGGAGCATCCGAATGGAAGCTGAAAAACGGCCTTCGCACCATCATCTATCCTCGGCATGATGTTCCGGTCGTCGCGGTTATGATCACGTATCGCGTGGGGAGCAGAAACGAGCAGCTGGGGAATACCGGTTCGACACATATTCTTGAACACATCATGTTTAAGGGATCGAAACGATTCGATTCGAAAAAACACCATGGTGTGGCGGATCTGATTGAAGCGCGAGGCGCGAGCATCAACGCGACGACATGGAACGATCGAACGAATTACTACGCAATCGTGCCAACGGCTCTCGTAAAAACAGCGCTCGAACTTGAGGCGGATCGCATGAGAAATTTACTGATTCGACGTGACGACCTCGCATCAGAAATGATCGTCGTACGGAATGAATATGAAAGGGGGAGAAACGAGCCGCACCGCCTCCTGTCGAGCGAATTGTGGGCCGCCGCGTTCACGGTCCATCCGTATCACTACGACACCATTGGTATAAAAGAGGACATTGAAGGAGTGACGGTCGAAGAACTACGCGCATTTTATGATCGATTCTATTGGCCGAATAACGCCACGGTCTCTCTCGTTGGGGATATTGATATGAAGCGTGGACTGCAGATGGTCAAAGAAGCATTTGGTCGAGTGCCTATGCGCGCGCTTCCTTCGCAAGATATCCCCGTTGAACCAGTGCAGCATGGCGAGCGGCGTTTTGAAATCAAGCGGCCGGGCACCGTCAATCTACTCTCGATCAGTTACAAAACCCCGGAGGGGAGGCATGAGGATGCTGCCGCATTAACGGTCTTGGGAGCAATTCTTGGAGACGGAAAGGGAAGCCTGCTTCACCGGGCGCTCGTCAATACGTCTCACGTGACCAATGTTTCCGTATTTGTGTCACGTTTCCATGACCCGGGGCTCATTGAATGCATGCTGACACTTGGTCGGAAATCCCGTCATGGTGCAGTGGTACGGCTTTTCGATGCACAGATACATTTTATTGCGCGAGGAAAGATTTCCCATAGAGATGTGTTGCGGGCGAAGGCTCTCGCGTCCACGGAGGCGCTTTCGTCCCGCGCGTCACTCTCAGGATTCGCCAATGCCCTCAATGAAGCGATCGCGTTTGGCGACTGGACTGACGCGATCACTTTCGCCAATGAAATTGAAGCAGTTACCAAGCGTGACGTTGTTCGTGTCGCAAAAAAATATCTCATAGAAGATTCTCGAACCGTTGGTTCTCTTATTGCTCTATGACACTCAAAGCATACGTGGAGCGCATAGAACGTTTTGAACCCATGCCCGGTGTTACGGTCTACCTCGACCGACGGCCCGGTACCGGTTTTGTTCACGCCGTCGGAGCCATTGAAGCGGGATCGTGGCGCACCAGAAAAGATAAACTCCTCTATCCAACTATCATGTCGGAATTGCTTGATGAGGGCACCAAGACGCGGGGTAGAGACGAGCTTCGGATGAGTCTTGAGACGCTCGGATCAGACATACGGTACGACGTTTCCAGTCAGTTTCTCTTTGCACGAATTGAGATGCGACGGCATGCGTTTGACGAGACGGTCGAGCTCGTCTCGGACATGCTCTGCAATTCGAAATTTTCCTCTGCCTCACTCGCCTCGGTAAAGAAGCGACTCTTGAGCGTGTGTGAAGACGAAAAGGAAGACACGCGGAGCATTGCGTACGCGCACATGACGAGAGTTCTTTTTGAAAGTGGTTCTGCGCTTCGCTCGCTTCTGCCGAGTGAAAAAATTTCAGTACTCAGAAAAACAAGCAGAAAAGACATAGTCTTATTCGCTCGCGAAGTACTGAGAGGCCCGCTTGTCTTCACGGTGGTGGGTGATATTTCGCGCGCGGAGGTGGGGCGCTCCATTCGTGAGCATTTCAAGCGCTGGGGATCGGCACCAAGCATCGTGCCGCCTCTTCCGGTGACGTATGCACATTCGCGCAAGAAGAAGGTGCATAGTCACGTTCCCAGCAAAGAAAACGTTGATGTTTTCCTTGGCGTTGCCGCGAACGTGCGGGTCACTGACGATGAGTACGTCCCGCTTTCGGTGGCGGCTGAATTACTCGGTTCAGGCGGATTTACTGGTCACCTTATGAAGACGGTGAGAGATAGAGATGGCCTCACGTATGGAATATATGCGCGACTGCGAGATGTCTCGAGCAACTACCCGCTTCTTTTCATGATTTCCGCAACCTTTGGCAATGCGCTCGTATCAAAAGGCGTAAAAAGGACGCTGAAGGAAATACGATCATGGCTGAAATCCCACATTACGGAGCGAGCTCTCGCGGAAAAGAAACGAGAAATCGCCGGCTCGTCTATAGTGTCCCTGCAAGATCCCGAAGAGTTGGCTTGGAAATTGATGTCGACGATCTGCGCTGGAAATAAACCAGCATACCTGCATGAGTACATTCAAAAAGTGAACGCGCTTAAAGCCGATGACGTTCGTCGTGTGGCGCGCCGGTACCTGCCATTGCATGCAATCGCTCAATCGTCGGCAGGAAGTCTGGCTCCGAAATGAATAGGGCGCGGTATCACCACCGAGGTGTGCAGCGTCTCGATTGCGTAGATTAATAATCGCGGATACAGTGAGATTGCATGAATGTCGCTGAAATACGCTCACAGTACCTCAGATTCTTTCAGGATCGGGGGCATGTGGTCATACCTTCGGCGTCCTTATTACCAGAGAATGATCCGTCGACGTTATTCACCTCGTCGGGTATGCAGCCACTGGTTCCGTACCTTCTTGGTTCTCCGCACCCGTCAGGCAGCAGACTCGTCAATTCTCAGAAATCATTTCGCGCGCAGGATATTGAGGAAGTTGGCGATAATCGGCACACCACTTTTTTTGAAATGCTCGGCAATTGGTCCTTGGGCGACTACTTTAAAAAGGAGCAGCTTCCGTGGTTTTTTGAATTTCTCACCGACGTGGTTGGTCTTGATCCGCAAAAACTGTACGTATCCGTTTTCATTGGAAATCCCTCGCTCCATATTCCTCGAGACGATGAGTCCGCCACTATTTGGAAAGGATTGTTCGCGTCGAAAGGAATAGAGGCGAAGGACATCGAACTAGGGAGTGAAAAGCAGGCCGGAGAACGCGGCATGCGTGACGGTCGCATTTTCTACTATGACGCAAAGAAAAATTGGTGGAGCAGGTCTGGCCCCCCCGGCTCAATGCCGAGAGGAGCGCCGGGGGGGCCAGACTCTGAAGTTTTCTACGACTTCGGCACGAAACACGATATGAAGTTTGGTGAAGATTGTCATCCGAACTGCGACTGCGGCCGTTTCATGGAAATCGGTAACTCGGTCTTCATGGAGTACGTAAAACAAGAAGGCGGGAATTTTGGCAAGCTCCCGAAACGCAACGTCGACTTTGGCGGCGGTCTCGAGCGCATTGCGGCTGCACAAAATGGAAATCCTGACGTATTCCAGATTGATGTTTTTAAGGAAATGGTACCCGCGCTGGAAAAATTGTCGGGAGCCACCTACGAAGATCCAAGGCAACAGAAATCGTTTCGTGTGGTCATGGATCACACGAGGGCGGCATTATTCCTCATAGACGATGGCGTCCGACCGGGAAATGTGGAGCAGGGTTACTTCGTGCGGAGGCTCATTCGTCGCGCTGCGTATCACGCGGATCGACTGGGGGTGAGGGAGGGCGCGCTCGCGGACTTCGTCGGGCCAATCGCGGCGCTGTATGACGATCAGTACGTCGCGCCGAAAATGAAAGCGGCAGACATAGCCAGCGTTATCCGCGAAGAAGACGCGCGATTCAGGAAGACACTCGCCTCGGGGAAGAAGGAATTTGATAAGGTAGCGACCGGTACGATTTCTGGGAAAGACGCGTTTGCGCTATTCTCCACGCACGGGTTTCCTTCAGAATTAACGGAGGAATTGGCTAAAGAACGTGGCGTCGAAGTTGATGCCGAAGGTTTTAAGGAGGAAATGAAGAAGCATCAGGACGTGTCACGCGCTGGCGCCGATACAAAATTTAAAGGAGGTCTCGCCGATCACTCGGAAACGTCGGTAAAGTACCATACCGCAACGCACCTTTTGCATCAGGCGCTTCGTACGGTTCTGGGCGATGCGGTTTTCCAGAAAGGTTCGAACATTACACCGGAACGATTGCGTTTTGATTTTTCCTTTGAGAGAAAAATGACCGACGAGGAAAAAATGAAAGTCGAAGATTTGGTGAATCAAGCGATTGATTGGGCAATGCCAGTCACGCATGAGGATATTCCGCTGAAGGAAGCTGAGAAGCGCGGTGCCCTAGGTCTCTTTGAAGAGAAGTACGGCGACATCGTTCGCGTCTATAAAATTGGCGATTTCAGCCTCGAGTTCTGCGGTGGCCCCCACGTGGCGAATACGAGCGAATTGGGCATGGAGGGTAAAAGATTTAAGATTCAAAAGGAAGAAGCGGTCGCGCAAGGTATGAGGAGAATCAAAGCAGTGTTGGCGTAGCGGTCTAGAGCATGTCAGGAAACCCGCGGTACCCGAACCGAAACCGCTCATTTCCGTCATGAGACATGAGTCGGAGTCCGAAGCGTACTGTCAGCACGTTGAGGACGAGACGAAATGTTGAGTAGGAAATGGGCGGTTTCCAGGGAGGGGGAGGTTTCCGGACATGCTCTAGGCGCACGAACCCGGAAGAGTCATCAAAAGGGACTGTATAATAATTTCTCATGGCACATACTCGAGAAATGATAATTGATGTAGGCTCTTCGTCGGTCGGCGCCTGTTTTTTAGAGCGTCAACCGGGGCACAAACCTGTTCTTTCATTTGTGAAGCGTGTACCGATTGGGAAGGGGACTGAGGAGACTCGCGAAAACATAGCGCAGCTCGCCGTCGGATCACTCACGACATTACTAAAGGATTATGAGCAGCAAGCTCGCCCTGGCGCCGTTCGCATGGTCCTGGCATCACCCTGGTACGCGTCACGCATCAAGTTCGTCACCTCAAAAGCGGAGAAACCAGTCAAAATTAGTCGTGCATCAATAGTGAATACCGTCCGCGAGTACCGGACGAAAGAAGGCGCTGCGGAAGCGGCACTGTCAGGCACTCCCATGGAATCAATGGTGACGCAGGTATACGTGAATGGGTACCCCACCGCGCTCAAGCATTCAGTTTTCGGAACGACCTTACGACTGCATCTCTATGAGAGCGCTGCTGATGCGGCGTTTCTCGAGAGAGCGCGCGCGGCAGTGCTCAAAGTTTTCCCTTCAGTGAAATTGACTTTTCACTCGTTCCCGCTTTTAGCGTTTATCGTGCTGCGTGATATTCGCGACGAAGAAAACTTTACCTTTGTTGACGCGGGGGGTGAAGTTACCGATGTTGCGGTCGTCCACCGTGACAGTTTGCGATTTCTTGGGACGTTTCCAAAAGGCTCGTTATTTTTGGTCCGCGCGGTTGCTTCTGGCAAGAGCAACGCGGATAGCGCATCACGGCTCTCACTGTACGCCCGTGACGAATTATCTCCGCAAGAAGAAGCGGTGTTCAAGAAGTCCTTTGACGACGCGATCGCGCCGTGGGTAAAAGACTACGTCGATACCATCGCTGTGGCACAGACTGATACGGCGATTCCACAGACAACCTTTATCGCAGCAGACGTTGAGGAACTTCGGTGGTTTGGCAGGGTCATAGAATCAGTGCGAGGAGTATTCCCCGCAAGGCCTATTCTCATGTCGCCGGATTTCTTTCAGGCGCACATCGCGCTTGGGGAATCTGCGTCATACGACGCTTTCCTCTCAGTCGGTGCGCTCTTTGCGTACGAAAAAGGCGAAGCATTGTTGCAAGCCTGAGACAGCCAAACATGCGGTTTCGGTGAAATGCACAGTCGGCACCTATAATAATTCGCCATTGCATTCACGTGCGGGGTATACTATGTAAAACGTATGGATGGAAAAAGGAGCATTCAGGACATTATTCCTCCGGCGCGCTCGCGCTCGATGCGTCCGTCACTGACTCCTCACCAGGAGTCAGGTGATGGAGTTCCGACACCGCCAACGCCACCTCATCCGATAGACTTGAACCCCAATCGCCCAAGAGGCTTTCTGGCGTTCATTTTTGTACTCGGCGGCATTCTTTTGATTGCGAGCATTGCCGTGGGGACGCTCTCCACCGTATTTCATCGAGCCTATGTGAGCGTCGTACCGTATCGATTCGAGGCACCCGTGGCAACAACATTCAAAGCAGCGCTCGACGGGGAAATCCTGTCGTATGAAAAAGTATCTACCGAGGTTTCAAAAATGAAGACTGTCGCGGCGTCTGGCCAAGAAGCTGCAGAAGAGAGAGCAACCGGTACCATCGTGGTCTATAACGCCTATAGCACAAAATCAGAACGTCTTATTACGAACACGCGATTTGAAACGAAGGACGGTTTGATATTTCGCGTCCATGCGCCGGTCGTGGTTCCGGGATACACCACGAAAGCGGGGGTCAAAGTGCCTGGATCTATTGAGGTGACCGTCTATGCTGATGCGCCGGGCGAAAAATACAACCTCGGTCTTACCGATTTAACGATTCCAGGCCTCAAGGGTACCGAGCAGTACACGCTTATGTATGCGAAGTCAAAAACTCCTATGGCTGGAGGGTTTGTTGGAAATAGAGCAATAGTCGATAGCGCGGTAAAAGCAGCCGCGGTAACCGAACTCAAAGCCGAGGTAGACCGCGAATTGCGCGAAAAAATGAGAACCTCATTGCCGCCCGGTACGGTTATGTTTGACTCAACTGTTTCAATAGCGTACTCCGAGGGTACGGATCGCATCGAGGGAGATAGTGCCGTCATCACGGTGTCCGGCATCGCGACCGTGCCTGCATTCAAAGAATCGGGACTTGCGCAGGCAATCGCCGAAGAAGCCCACATTCAATATGTCGGTGAGCTCGTCATCGAAAATGAAAATGCCCTTTCAGTAGTTCTTGCTGATCCGTCATCGGTCAGCACAGGAGCAGAAATTTCAATGACCGTGTCCGGCAATGCTCAATTGCTCGCGGTCTATGACGGACAGAAACTCGTTCAGGATTTGGCAGGAAAAAAGGAGACGGACATTACGTCGGTGAGGGCTAACTATCCCGCGATCGAGAGCCTTCTCGTGCGCATATATCCATTTTGGAGAAGTTCTATACCGGCAAGCGCTGATAGGATCGAGGTCTCGGTTGATGATGCGCATGAGGGCGTTTGATACAGAGACTCTATGCATAAAGTGCCGGGGGAGTCGATCTGGTGCGACGAGGATCGGAGGCCCAATCCCAGAGAGGCTCCATGACCAAAGGGGTTGACCCTAGGGGGTATTCCCTGATAGTATAGTCAAGTCCGAAAAAAATTCCGCAACGCTCAAATGGTACGCCCGAAAGATTCGATAGCAGAGGTTCTCGGCTCAGTGACTGAGTCGCTGCCCAACGCTCTCTTTCGTGTAGAACTTGAAAGCGGTGACGTGGTACTCGCGTATCTTGCAGGGAAGATGCGCCTCCATAGGATTCGCGTCCTCGTTGGGGATAAAGTATCGCTCGTCTTGGACGAATATGGAGGACGAGCCCGGATCGTAAGAAGATTGTAGTAGTTCATGAAAGTACTTGCTTCATTAAAAAGGCAGAAGCCCGGCGACATTCTCGTACGTAGACGAGGTCGCTTGTATCGTATCAATAAAAAGAACCCGCGACGTAAAGCTCGACAGGGTTAGCACTATCTATGAGAATCTCAGGAATCACGTTGCCGGATAATAAACACATTGCGTACGCATTGACGCAGGTCTTTGGTATCGGAAGAACGCGCGCCCTGACCATACTAAAATCAACAAAAGTTGATCCTACAAAAATGTCTAAAGACGTCACTGCAGACGAAGAAAACGCAATCCGTGCCGCCATTGAGGAATATACCACTGAGGGTGATTTGCGTCGCGAAATTTCTGGAAATATAAAGCGGCTCAAAGACATTAAAGCCTACCGCGGTATCAGACATCTGAAAACCCTCCCCGCCCGCGGACAGCGCACGAAAACCAATTCGCGAACTGTTCGTGGCAATGTGAGAAAGACCATGGGCTCAGGAAGACGTAAGCTCGAAAAAACATAAAATATGCGAAGTAGAACAAGCAGTATGCGAGATATATTTGAGCGGGCGACGTCGTTCTTTTCTGTAACCTACAACCTACAACCTACAACCTAATCTCATGGGCAAACGACGTATACTCAAAAAGCATGGCAGCGGGGTCGATTCTGGTAAACGGGATCGCGCGCTTTCGAAGATATCCAAGAGAAAGATTGATCATGCTGTTTTGCATATTGAATCGACGTACAACAATACGAAGGTTACGCTTTCTGATACCGGTGGTGGCGCCATTATGTGGTCATCGTCAGGGTCACTGGGCTTTACGGGCAATCGTAAGTCGACACCTTTTGCAGCAGCAAAAGTTGGTGAGATTATTGGCGAAAAGGCGTCGACCATTGGAGTGAAAGAAGCCGATGTGTATATAAAGGGAGTTGGTTCAGGACGTGAGTCTGCGCTCCGCGCCTTTGCGGGGAAGGGCATACAAATACTCTCGATTCATGATGTGACGCCAGTACCGCATAATGGCCCGCGGCCACGTAAGGCGCGTCGCGTTTAGAACATAAGGAGCGCAACGACTCGCAGACTCGCAAACAAAAACTAATATGAAACTAGGACCACGATACAAAATTTGCAAAAGGCTCGGCTCGAACATATTCGAGAAGTGCCAGACGAAAAGTTTTGCGATCTCCAAGGAGCGCTCTGCGGCGGTTAAGAAAAAAGGGAAAGGACGTCGCAACTTTTCAGACTTTAGTCGCCAGCTGATTGAAAAACAGAAATTACGCCTGACGTATGGTTTGACTGAGAAACAGTTTGCGGGGTACGTCGAAAAATCGCTTGAGTCCGGTGCGAACCCCCAGGCATTTTTGTTCGGACTCCTTGAGTCAAGACTGGATTCTATCGCCTATCGCATGGGATTGGTTTCGACGCGGCGCGCATCTCGTCAGTTGGTCTCCCACGGACACCTTTTGGTAAATGGGCGACGGACCACCGTGCCTTCCTATCAAGTTTCGCCAGGGACCATGATTGCAATTCGTGAGGGGAGCCGCGACTCGGGACTCTTTGCGGATTTGGCTGATCGACTGAAGGAGTACCATTTTCCGGCCTGGGTTACGTTTGATGTGGAGAAGCGAGAAGGGAAGTTTCTGTCGCCACCGATCCTACAAGAACAGGATACGCCTGCGGATATAGGTGCTGTGTTTGAGTATTACACGAGGTAGCATTTATTTTTAATATTTATTGATTAAGATTTATTACATGGACTACTCAATAACGCTTCCTTCAAAGCCGCGCGTCGTCAACGAAGAGGGGAACACCGGTTCCTATGAAATTGATGGCCTGTACCCAGGGTACGGTCACACGCTTGGCAACTCGCTCCGAAGAATCATTCTTTCGTCGATTCCGGGAGCGGCAATCACGAGCGTCAAAATTGAGGGCGTCTCGCATGAATTTTCTACCATGGACGGCGTCAAGGAGGATGTCATCGCGATTATCTTGAATTTGAAGAAGGTACGCCTGCGCATTGCCGATGGCGAAGAACATACCATTTCTTTGAATGCCAAGGGTGTGAAGACTCTCGCTGCGAATGACTTGGTAGTCCCGGGTCAGGTTGAGATACTCAATCCTGAACAGCACATCGTCGAACTCACCGATAAGAACGCGTCGATTGAAATGGAACTCTCCGTATCGACTGGTCTCGGCTACGTCTCAAAAGAAGTAATCCAGAAGGATCGTGTCGACATTGGTACCATTGCGCTGGATGCGGTTTTTACGCCCATTCGCCGCGTGAATTACGAAGTTGAAAACATGCGCGTCGGCGACCGAACTGATTTTAATCGTTTGAAGATGGTGATTGAAACTGATGGAACGCTTTCCCCTCGTGAAGCGCTTGAGCACTCAATTACCACCATGATTCAACAGCTGAAGGCCATTGTGGGTTTCAAGGAAGATGAGATACAGCCATCCATTGAGGAGTCTGAGGTCATGGCAGAGGAAACGCGTGAAGATGTCATGAAGACGCGTATTGAATCATTGGGGCTATCAACAAGGACAGCGAACGCGCTCACGACCGCTGGTATTCGAACCGTGGGAGGGCTGGTTCGAAAAACTGCGGAGGACATCCTGGCGCTTGAGGGGGTTGGCGAGAAAGCAGTCGATGAAATTCGTGACGCGCTCGCGCAACTCGGCGCAGGGCTTAAAACCTAAGTATGCAGCATCAGCAAAAAGGACGAACGTTTGGACGAAAACGCAAAGTGCGTAAGGCTTTTACGCGCTCTCTTGCAGAGGCGCTGATTACGCGTGAGAAAATTTTGACCACGGAGGCGCGCGCAAAGGAAACGCGCATGATTGTGGAGAAGCTCATCACCTTGGCAAAGAAGGATACGCTTTCGACAAGGCGCGCGCTTCTCTCGAAACTTGGTGGACGACCGGCAGTGGTTAAGAAGCTTATGTCTATCATAGCTCCGCGATTTATGGACCGCGCAGGCGGTTACACGCGTATAACGAAAGTTCAGAAGCGGGCGTCAGATGGACGCGCGCACGCAGTTTTAGAACTCGTATGAAAGATAGCTACATCATAGACGCAGCGGGCAGAAAATTAGGGCGGGTCGCCACAGAGGCGGCTCAGTACCTCATGGGTAAAGATCGAGTGACCTTTACCAGGCGTGAGAAGCCAGCGGTTACGGTGAATATTGTCAATGCTTCCAAGATGTCGATTTCAGAAAAGAAACGCGCGCAAAAGAAGTATCCGCACTTCTCCGGTTATCAGGGAGGATTGCGATTTGAAAAATTGGAAACGCTGATAGCGACGAAAGGCTATCGTGCAGCTCTGGAACGAGCAGTGACTGGTATGATCCCTCGAAACAAGTTACGCCCGGATATGCTGAAGCGCCTGCACATCACCGAGTAGCGTCGTACTGTCACCTATACCCTAACCCCTCTAACCTATGAACAAATACATAGAGACCATCGGACGAAGAAAGACTGCATCGGCACGCGTTCGTATCACCCCGACGACGAAGCAGTCAGTGGTCATCAATGGTAAAGATTTGAAGAGCTACTTTCCGGTAAAGCAACACGCTGATACGGTTGTTGCTCCACTCACGCGCTCTGAAGAGAAGTTTGAGATATCGGTTATCGTCACCGGCGGAGGCGTGGCTGGTCAAGCTGACGCCATCCGTCACGGTATCGCGAGAGCGCTCATTAAGCACGAAATAGCGCTTAGAACGCCGCTCAAGAAGGCCGGTTTCTTAAAGAGAGATCCGCGCGCAAAGGAAAGAAAGAAGCCAGGCCTGGTCAAAGCACGAAAGAGAGGCCAGTGGAGCAAACGCTAACGGCTTAGCGTTTGCTCCGGTCCCGACGAAGACGGGAACCAGCGATGCCGAGCTTGCGAGGCAGCTGGTAGGTGGACAAAACGCTAACGGCTTAGCGTTTGCTCCGGTCCCGACGAAGACGGGAACCAGCGAT
>CAYHYY010000005.1:22596-35345 GCA_964360975.1 uncultured Candidatus Saccharibacteria bacterium
AAACGCTAACGGCTTAGCGTTTGCTCCGGTCCCGACGAAGACGGGAACCAGCGATGCCGAGCTTGCGAGGCAGCTGGTAGGTGGACAAAACGCTAACGGTCCCTGTACCAAAATCTCAGAGTGTTGCTCTGACGTGGGCACGGGGGCGAAGAGCATTTCCTTTGAAGCAGACGCATAAAAGACTATAATGCGTTGTCATGCCTGAGACTGATGATATTGATGATGTTTCTCTGGAGCCAGAAGATGGCGAGGGCAACGCTGAAAAGCTTGAGGAGAAACTTTCAAAGCTGCGGGATGAACTTGCAAAAGTTAGAAAAGAACGTGATGAGTACCTCGAGGGATGGCAGCGAACAAAAGCCGATTTCGTGAATGCGAAAAAGCGTCTTGAGGGGGAACGCCTCGCTGATGCAGCCTTCGCCGCGTCCGGGCTTCTCGCCACCTTGCTCCCAGTATTGGATAGCTTCGAGGCAGCCCTCACGCATGCCAATTCAGGCGAGAGCTTTTCGGAAGGTATTCGAAACACCTATGCCCAACTGGTTCGTGTTCTAGAAGGCGCTGGAGTACAGTCGTTCGACCCAAAAGGTTTGCCTTTTGATCCGGCTCTCCATGAACCCGTTGATGTCGTTGAGGTCGACTCCGCAAATATGGACAATATAGTGACCAATGTTCATCAGAAGGGGTACACCATGAAGGGAAAGGTGATTCGACCGGCGCGCGTTTCAGTCGGGCAACACGGGAAATAGCTTCGTCACCAATTGACCCCTTGAGAGAGATGCACCATAGTAGTGTAAGGAGCATAAAATATTGTTGGAGACTGATGCGCGCATCATGGAGTCCAAGACATGGTCATCTCATGGGGTTGACAGTCGAAACACTTTGATTAAAAATTGTACGCACGTTATCCACTCACACTTCATCACCATGGGAAAAATTCTAGGAATCGATCTTGGCACCACCAATTCAGCAATGGCGGTTATCGAAGGTGGTGAACCGAAGATCATTGAAAACGCGGAAGGGAACAGGACAACGCCCTCTATCGTAGCGATGTCAAAGACAGGAGAAAGGCAGGTCGGACTCATCGCGCGCAGACAGTCGGTTACCAATCCGAAAAACACGATCTACCAAATCAAGCGCTTCATAGGACACACCTTCGATGAGCCTGCGGTTCAAAAAGACAGGAGCGCCGTGGCGTTCGAGTTACAGAAAGGGGGGACGGGGGGCGTCGAGGTGAAAATGGGCGACAAATGGTATCGCTCAGAAGAAATTTCGGCGATGATACTCCAAAAACTGAAGACCGATGCCGAGGCAAAGCTTGGCGTAACCATAACCGAGGCAGTCATCACGGTGCCGGCCTACTTTAATGATTCACAGCGTCAAGCCACCAAGGACGCCGGGAAAATTGCTGGCCTCGATGTCAAGCGCATCATCAATGAGCCGACGGCAGCAGCTTTGGCGTACGGTTTTGATAAAAAGAAAAACGAGAAGATTGCGGTCTTCGATTTCGGTGGCGGCACCTTCGACATCTCGGTCCTCGAGGTCGGCGACGACGTCATCGAGGTGAAATCGACTGACGGCGACTCGCACCTTGGCGGGCGGGACATCGATCAGAAAATTATTCTGTGGCTTGCGGCTGAGTTTAAGAAGGAGTCCGGCATCGACATTCTCAATGATCCATTGGCGAAACAGCGTCTCGACGAGGCTGCGGAGAAGGCGAAGATTGAGCTCTCAACGGCAACACAGTCAGAAATTAACATCCCGTTCATTACCTCGGATGCATCAGGACCCCGCCACTTCCTGATTACGATGACGCGCGCGCAGTTGGAGGGAATTGCTGCGGAGTTCATTGAGCGCGCCATGGTTATCTCCAAGCGCGCTATCGAAGCATCACCCTTCAAAGTTGCGGACATCAATGAAGTCATTTTGGTTGGCGGCCAGACCCGCATGCCAGCAATTCAGAAAGCAGTGAAGGAATTTTTTGGCAGAGAGCCCCACCTTGGGGTCAACCCTGACGAAGTCGTCGCGATTGGCGCGGCGATTCAGGGCGGCATTCTCGCGGGAGACGTGAAGGACGTGCTTCTCTTGGACGTCATACCGCTTTCCTTGGGAATCGAAACGATGGGAGGCGTGGCGACAAAGCTTATCGAGAAAAACACGACGATCCCAAGTTCGCGTTCTCAAATTTTCTCAACTGCCGCTGATTCGCAGACCTCGGTAGAGATTCACGTGGTCCAAGGCGAGCGCGCCATGGCATCAGATAATAAATCACTCGGAAGATTTATTTTAGATGGTATTCCACCGGCGCCGCGCGGTATGCCGCAAGTTGAAGTAACGTTCGATGTCGACGCAAACGGCATTTTGAAAGTGGTAGCGAAGGACAAGGCAAGCGGCAAAGAACAGTCGATCCGCATTGAAGCGCGTTCCGGTCTCTCTGATGCTGATATTGAGCGCATGAAGAAGGAAGCTGAGATAAATGCGGAAACCGACAAAAAGGCTCGCGAGCTTGCGGACGCCAGAAACGCTGCGGACCAGACGGTCTATGCCGCGGAGAAAGCGCTCACTGATCATGGCGCCAGCATCCCTGAAGACGTGAAGGGTGGTGTGCAGCGCGCGATTGATGCGCTCAAGACTGCGCGCGGCACGGGAGACACTGATGGGATAAAGAATGCAACGCAGGGGCTTTCAAACGAAATGATGAAAATCGGACAGTACATGAGTCAGAACAGTTCACCGGGGACAGGGGACAGGGGACAGGGAGGAGAACAAAAACCTCCCGAAGGCAAAGGAGCTGGACAGGGACCAGTTACGGACGTGTAGGGGAGAGGGGGCACAGGGGACAGGTGAATAGGAGACAGTAATCAGATAGTCTCCACAAGTTGAAACTGTAACCTGTTCCCTGTATCCTGACCCTACCACCTGTAACCTCCTTCCATGAAGGACGGGTTTAAGTCTCTCATCGTTTGGCAAAAAGCCATGCAGCTCGCTGAAGAAGTGTATGAGTTATCGAAAGAGCTGCCTCGGGGAGAGGACTACGGGTTAAAATCACAAGTACGACGTGCGGCCGTTTCTGTTCCCTCAAACATTGCCGAAGGCAATAGAAGGTCGACACGAAAAGATTATGTTCAGTTCCTCCGTATAGCCTACGGTTCACTCGGTGAACTAGAGACTCAGATTTTGCTCATTAAAAAAAAACTTTACCCCGATTCGCGCGCAGAAAAAACAGTGATACTCCTTGACGAAATTAGTCGTATGCTTCATGTTCTTATTGCGAAGTTACAGTCTTAGCTGTACCCTGTCCCCTACAATCTCTCACCTATGTCAAAAGATTACTACCACGTGCTCGGCGTCGACAAGAAAGCTTCCAAAGAGGACATCAAGAAGGCTTTTCGAAAGCTTGCGCATAAGTACCACCCCGATAAATCAGGCGGTGATGAGGCCAAGTTCAAAGAAGTCTCTGAAGCGTACACCGTCCTCTCTGATGATAAGAAGCGTGCGGAATACGACTCGTACGGGCGCGTATTTTCAGGGAGTGGCGGCGGTCAGCCGGCGGGTGGCTTTGAAGGTTTTGATTTCGGGGACCTCGGCGGCATGGGCTTCGACATTGACTTGAATGACATCTTTGGTGGATTTTCAGATGTGTTTGGCGGTGGCGGTCGCCGTTCACGCCGAGGCCGCGATATTTCAATCGACATTGAACTGTCATTCAAAGAATCGATATTTGGTCTGACACGAAAAGTGCTTCTCACCAAGGACAGCGCGTGCAGTAAGTGCGATGGCAATGGCGCTGAGCCGGGAACGAAGACAAAGACGTGCGAGACCTGTAATGGCAAGGGCCAGGTAGTCGAGTCGCGACGTTCGCCATTCGGCGCGTTTTCGGTCTCCTCAACCTGTAACACTTGTAAGGGTAGACGCGTGGTGCCCGAGAAACCCTGCGCCGCGTGTCATGGAGGAGGAGTGGAGCGGCGCGAAGAGGAAATTACCGTCATGATTCCCGCAGGCATCGATAATGGGCAGGTAATTCGTATGGGCGGACTCGGTGAAGCGATTGCGAGTGGGTCGCCGGGCGATTTGTACGTAAAGATTCATGTTCGTCAGGATTCAAAATTCAGGAAGGAGGGATTGAATCTTGTCACCGACCTACCGGTGAAGATCAGTGACGCGCTTCTTGGTGGCGAGTACAGGCTCGAGACATTGGATGGCGCGGTTTCTGTCAGCGTGCCACCGCTTCGCTCCACCGACGAAATTCTTCGCATGAAAGGCAAGGGAGTCCCGGCAGAACGCGGTAGGCGGGGCGATTTGCTCATCAAGGTCAAGGTTGAGTTTCCCAACAAACTTACTATGGAGGCGAAGGAGCTTCTGGACAGGCTCAAGAAGGAAGGTATTTAATCAAAAAAGTTCGATGTTCAGGAGCGACCGAGCGTGAGCGAGGGAGTACTGAGACCAGCAGGTCGAATGTAGGAATCTAGGTTGGTCGCATGGTATACTAAAACTATGAAGACGAAGACTGGTAATTTTACCATCGCATTTGCGCGTCCCGTCGAACGTACATTTTTAAAGAACGCTCGAAAAAACATCGTACGTAAAGGTAAAGCGAGTCGAACGCTCTCACGAGATATTGATCGCATCCTCTATGGCCGATGAGCGATTTCTCATAGACAGCTCGATATTTGTTGCTTTTTACTGGCTGGACGACGAGAGTGCCCGTGGCCTCTGCCACGGGGGTGAATCGTCGCCGTGTGTGCGCCCGGCGGGCGCTCCGCTGCCAGCAAAAACACCCGGTTCGGCTCGCCGAATGCCCCGTCTGCTCTGCGGCGGGGATCGAGCGAGCCGATGTTTTTACTGGGCTCAGTAGCAATTGGCATGACTCTGTTCCACTCTGCCCCCTGTACCCTACACCCTCATCTTAAGTTCCCTATACATCCGGCTCTCGACGTGGTATCTTTAAGGCGAGCATGATTACTGATGCGGTTCCAGACGTGTCACAGCAGTTTACGACGGGCCTCGACCTCATCATCGGTCTTGGCACGGACTTCTTCTCCTTCATCGTCGTAGCCGCCCTTGTGGCGGTTTTTGCATTCTATTTCGGCGGCGACCGTCTCGTTCCCCTTATCGCCGCGCTCTACGCGGGCATTCCGCTCTACCAGTTCTTCGCGTACAAGGAGTCAGTGGGTGATAACCCATACCTTCTTGTTGGGTTGTATGTTGTACTGGTTGTGTTGTCTCTTCTGGCATTCTCCGGTCTCTCATATTTCGCGGGCGGCGCACTCGGTTTTTTGAAGATGGGAGGACTATCGATACTCACAGCTGGACTCATACTCGCAATAGCCGTTCACATTCTCCCGGTGGGAAGTATCTATTCATTCTCCGAACCTGCGAAGGCGCTGTTCGCGTCAGACCAGGCTTTCTTTTGGTGGCTCCTCGCCCCGCTTGCCGGGCTCTTCCTGTTTGGAAGAAGTTGATCACTAGAATCATGCCCTCAATCACCGCACATCGGCGCAAAGTTGGGCATGAAAAGTTGATTGAGATAGATGATCGAGAAACAGGACTTCGCGGCTACATCGCTATACACAGTACAAAGTCTGGGCCTGCCTTGGGCGGTACAAGGATCTGGCGATACAAGTCATTAGCCGAATGCAAAGAAGACGCATTGAGACTGTCTAGGTCTATGTCGTATAAATGTGCAGTGGTTGGATTGCCATTTGGAGGCGGAAAAGCTGCACTCATCGCTCCCCGGAATTTGAAAAGATTTAAGACACACAAGTATTGGCAGGCATATACCCGATTCGTTAATGAATTAGACGGTGAATTTTTTACTGGAGAGGATGTCGGTCTAACACATGACGACGCGCGAGTGATGCGCCTGTATTCTCGATTTATTATAGGTGCAGGAAATGGTCATTCCCCCTCACCCTTTGCTGCCGAAGGAGTCTTTTATGCTATTCGTGGCGCTCTCAAATTTTCAAGAGGAACGCCGAATCTTCGCGGAAGACACGTCGTCATAAAAGGTGTAGGAAATCTCGGTAGCAAATTGGCTGAGTTACTGCTCAATGCGGGCGCTCGCGTCACAATTTCCGACATCGATCACAGAAAGGTCGCAAAACTACAACGCAAATATCCTAAAGTAGGGATTATTGTGCCCGATAAGGCTCATGAAATTGATGCTGATGTATTCGCGCCCTGCGCGCTTGGAAATGAGATACGACCTGCCACTGTGCCAGCAATAAAGGCATCAATCGTTTGTGGAGGGGCTAATAACCAGGTTGCGGACAACGCGTCCGTAATAGCACTTGCCAAACGCGGCATCATCTATGTTCCAGATTTCGTTGCCAATGCAGGTGGTCTTATTGTTGTTGCTGACGAACTAGATAAGCGGGGCTTTTCTCTCAATCGTGTTCATGAACGGATACGTAATATCGAGCGTAAGGTATTCATAATTTTGTCGCGTGCGCGTAGGCAACATTCCTACCCGACGGCTGTTGCGCAGGAGATGGCATTAAGCAAGTTGAACTGATACAGCGCATGAATCCTGCACTAGAACTGAAAAACATCCGCGGGAAGGAATCCAAGTATTGGTCTGAACAGCAAAGGCTGCGAAATTTGGAAATCTTCCAGTCAGCAGCACAACGAGTCCCGGCCTACAAGATGTTTCTGAAGAAGAATGGAGTGAATCCTAAGAGCATTACTACCCAGGCTGATTTTTCCAAATTGCCAATAGTAGATAAGAACAACTACTTACGAAAATATGAGCTTGCGGACCTCTGTTGGGATGGAAATATCGATAAATCCTATGTCTTTGCTGCAACATCAGGTTCTACGGGTAAGCCTTTCTACTTCCCTCACGGCAGAGAATTGGCTGATGAGTATTCAATACTTGCTGAACTATTTCTTGGGAATGGCAACAAAAATGCATCAACACTCGTTATCATTTGCTTCGGGATGGGAGTGTGGATTGGGGGCGTGCTCACGCTTCAAGCATTTGAATCAGCGGGATACAGAAGAGGGAACACGTCAATAATAACCCCGGGTTTAAACAAGGGTGAGATATATCACGCACTAAGTGATCTTGCGCCCAATTTTGGGCAGACCATTCTGGGCGGTTATCCTCCATTCGTCAAAGATATAATTGATGGATGCCAGGAAAATCAAATAGATTTAAAAAAGCTTAAGATTAGACTTCTATTTGCAGCTGAAACCTTCACTGAGGACTTTCGAGATCACGTAGCTGAACTGGCTGGCATTTCTGACGTCCATAGGGATACTCTGAACATTTATGGGACAGCGGATATTGGTGCAATGGCCTACGAAACGCCGACGTCAATCCTAGTCCGCAGGACGGCAACAAAAAGTCCATCCATATTCAATAAGATATTCGGAGCCCTTGAGCGCACCCCAACACTCGCTCAATACAACCCAAGATTCACAAGCTTCGAGAATAGTGACGGGAATATTTTACTAACTGGCAACAATTCGATTCCGCTCATCCGGTATTCAATAGGCGACACCGGAGGCGTTCGGACATTTGATGATGTCGACCGCAGTCTGTCAGACGAAGGTGTGCAACTTCAGTCCGATGCCAAGAGAAACGCAATTCCACTGTATAGACTGCCATTTGTGTATGTCTACGAGCGCGCGGATTTTTCCGTCAAGCTTTATGGGGCGATCATATACGCGGAACATGTGAGAGGAGCCTTACAGCAGCGCGAGGACAGAAAAAACATAACGGGACGGTTTACGATGCAGACGAGCACGGATGAAAAACAGGACCAATACCTTGAAGTGAACATCGAGCTAGCCAGAGGTGTAAAGAAATCTGCGGTTCTGTCTCAGCATCTTACTGAAATTATTACGCGAGAGCTCATTAAAAAGAACAGTGAGTATCACAATAATTACCTATCGATGCACGAGCGTGTCGTTCCGCGTGTCTCATTGTGGACATATGAGGATCCAAAATATTTTAAATCTGGCGTTAAGCAACGATGGGTGATTAAACAGAAGAACAGTTGACACTTTCGCGTTCTTTTATACTATCCTTGCTATGAGACCTTGGGTGGAGGCATCTACCAGAGTCCTTGCGAGGGGCATCTGGCGCATTTGGCCTGCAACACATTATTGCTGGATTTAATGCTCCTGACGGATTGATCTACCCTATGCAGGGGCAATTAGATTTCGTCGAGAACCTGACATTTGGACAATATATGGCTGCGGAAGCTGCGCTTACCTTGGTGACACTGGCGCCTTTAGACTATTCAGCGTTTGGGCGATGGGGTCCTAAAGCTAATGGATAAGCTCTGTTTGCTAAGGTGGTATCCTGCTTATTAGATATGATATGCAGAAGCTCTTAGATAGCATACGAAGCAGCAATGCATGTGAGCCTGAGATATTCTCACTTACTAAGTCTGACCACTGCGACAAACTTACTAAACTAATACAATTGGGAGAAATCAGACACTCCTCGGACGACTACGAAGAACAACTTCGTGAGTTGTATGCGATTAATAATCCGTCTCACGTATTTCTCCCAGAGTTCAAGCGCGAACAAGAGGCTTTTTTACATGACGCGACGTCGCAGACGCCTCTCTGGCAGCAAGGGATGTGGGTCTATTACCCATGGCGCTCGCTCATAACGCACGTGCTCCCTGAAGATGATTTCATCAGGGTCCGTACTACTCGAAACAGGAATCTGATCGACGAGAACGAACAAAAAACATTTTATGACTCGACCGTCGGTATCGGAGGACTGAGCGTTGGCTCCAGTATTGCATTCGCGCTGGCACTATCCGGAGGACCAAAACACATGAAGCTAGCAGACATGGATCGCCTCGCTCTTTCTAATACCAATAGAGTGCTTGCGGGCACCGAAGCCCTTGGTGTTTCTAAGGTAGTAATGGCTGCAAGACGGTTATACGAGATTAATCCTTACCTGCACATCGAATTATTCGACGAGGGAATTAATGAAGAGAATATCGGCGCTTTTTTTGAAAACCTTGATATTTGCATAGACGAGCTCGACAATATAGCAGTCAAATATCTGATTCGACGTGAAGCAAAGAAGCGCAAGATACCTGTCGTCATGGGAGCGGACAATGGGGATAATGCGGTCATCGACGTTGAACGTTATGACATCGATCCGTCCCTCGAATATTTTCACGGCCGACTTGGTGAGGTCACGTATGAAGAGCTTCAGAAACTAGATAAATTTGGGATCGGTAGAACTATAGCCAGACACATTGGCCCAGAAAACGTCACGGTACCCATGCAGGAGTCTCTTCTTGAGATGGGTAAATCTATTGTTTCATGGCCACAGCTCGGTAATGCAGCACTCCTGAACGGGGCTGCCATCGCTTATAGTGTCAGAAAAATATTAAATGGACAGGAACTCGAATCCAATAGAGGATTTATTTCCTTAGATGCCAGCCTACAGCCAACATACGATTCAGAGTCAGAGCGCTCGAAGCGACAATCCGCTGCTGACGCATTTAGGAAGGTCTTCAAGCTGTAATTTCTGTTACTATTTGGAATGTGAATGAAGACGTGAAGACGGTGCTTTCGGCTGCAATTCGTGCACCCTCGGGCGAGAATGCACAACCTTGGAGATTCCGTGTGGCGAATGAAACAATCATGTTGCTTCATGACAGCGCTAGCGATCAATCACTTTATAACTATAAGGGCTACGGCACGTTGACCGCCCACGGAGCAGCCTTGGAGAACATATCGATTGCCGCTCTAGCCCTCGGGTACAAACCGACAATAGATCTGTTTCCGTCAGATGATGCTCCTGAGCATATAGCGAATATCAGACTAGGAACCAAGGGCGAGCCGGACCGAGAGATTGAAGGTCTGTACAGGGCTATTGCGAATCGTTCAACTAACAGAAAACCGTACGGGAAGTTGGCACTAAAACAGTCCTCCAGTACCCATATGGACCAGAGCGGAAGAAAATACTTACCGGAAGTCCGATACGAGCGAGTCTCGGATCTATCAGATATCCGAAAGCTCTCGAGAGTAGCAAGTACTAACGAGGAAATCATGCTAGGGAATCGCCATCTTCATTCGTTTTTCTTTTCGCATCTATCCTGGACGCAAGAGGAAGATGCGAGAAAGAAAATTGGCTTCTATATTAAGACACTCGAACTTCCTGCACCTGTGCAAGCTATGTTCAGGGTCATCTCGCATTGGCAGATAATGAGATTCCTGAAATTAGCTGGCTTTCCAAGCCTGGTAGGCAAAGGTAATGCGGATACATATGCAAGAAGTTCCGAAATAGGCATCATACACATCAATCATCCTGATAGAAAATCGTATGTGTCTGCGGGCAGACTCCTAGAACGTCTATGGCTGACAGCAACGGCAGAGGGCATATCATTTCAACCACTGACCGGAACGATTTTTATGAATTTATATGCCGAGCACGATGAGAACCATAGTTTCTTTAGTCAGTCTGAAAGAATGCTACTAGCACAATCTGTGAGCACCATCTCGGACGTTTCGAAACTTAGTAATACGACCCCCGTGCTGATGTTTAGAATGGGGTATGCTCAGCCTCCGACTGCGCGAGCACTGCGTTACGCACTCGATGAGTTGATGGTATGAATGCTGGCGCGTACATAGATCTCATTGTTCTTGGTCTAGCGGTTTCTGGCATTGGAATGCTTGGATTCCTAGTCTACTTTAGTAATCGCAAGAATCCGGTAAACAGAGCTTTTCTTGCATTCGCGCTTGTCAGCATTGCCTGGGGAACAATTAACTTCTTTAGTTACCAAGCAACTACTGAGTTTGCCAGTCTATGGATGTGGAGACTAGTGATATTTACAGCTGTATGGTTCTGTTTCTGCATATACCACATTTCTATGATATTCCCCGAACAGAAACATCCGCTGCCCGATTGGTACAGATTCATGCTCGTGCCGACGGTAGCCCTAACATCGCTGCTCACACTCACGCAATTCGTCTTTTCGAGGCTTGCCCATCCACCTGTTGCTGGAGTCGTACCGGAGATAGTAAATGGTCCGCTTATCCCACTCTTTGGCATCTCTGTAGCCGGACTTGTCCTCGGCGCCGTTTACAACTTTCTATCACGTATGCGAAGGGAACGGAGAGAAAACGAAGGTCGGAGTCGATTTAGACCGATAATCGCGGGTACTTTTATTACGTTCAGTTTACTTATCGTATTCAATTACATATTGCCCACAAATTTCAAAATTTATTCATTCATTCCTTACGGTGCCGTATTCATTTTCCCCTTTATCGCTGCGATCGGATATTCTGTGGCGCGATACAAGCTTTTTAATGTGCGGCTCATCGCCACTGAATTGTTTGCATTTGCTCTGGTTTTGATCAGCGTACTGCAGGTCTTTTTCTCAGCGTCTACCTTGGAAATTATATTTCGTTTCAGTGTTTTTGTATTGATGCTCATATTTGCCATTTTGCTCGTGCGAGGCACAGTAAATGAACTAAGGCAACGAGAACAGATTCAAGCCCTAGCGGATAATCTCAAAATAGCCAACGACAAACTGAAAGAACTCGATCGTTTGAAGTCACAATTCCTATCACTAGCAACACATGAACTCCGGGCACCGATCACAGTAATAAGAAATTTCATGTCGTTACTTATAGACAACGCGTACGGCAAATTGCCGGATGCTGCCAAAGAGGGTGCGACTCAGGTATTTGATCGCGCATCCGACATGGCTGCGACCGTCGACACATATCTGAATATCTCCCGCATCGAGCAGGGAAAGATGAAGTACGATTTTCTCGACGTAGAGCTTTTCCCTATTCTTGTCAATTCTACGTCAGCATTTGAGGAAAATGCGCGTAAGAAGGGTCTTGAATTCAAGGTTTCCATTGATCGGTCACTCGCAGGACATAAAGCGAAGCTCGATGTTTCGAAGATCAATGAGATACTTAACAACCTGTTCGATAATTCGATCAAATATACCCCGAAGGGTAGCATTGCTGTGGACGCTAAAAAGGTAGATAACATCATGCGCATGACTATAAAAGATACAGGCGTTGGAATGTCGCAAGAAACCATCAAGAATAGGCTATTCAAACTTTTTTCAACTGCCGACAACTCTCTAAAAGTTAATGTTTCCTCAACCGGCGTAGGTCTCTATATAACAAAGGCACACGTAGAAGCCCATAACGGAAAATTATGGGCAGAATCCGAGGGAGAGGGTAGGGGTTCGACCTTCATTTTGGAGCTGCAACTATCCGACGCTATAGTTAGAGCGCCGTTTGCTATCTCTCCACCAATCGGTCAGAGCATCTCTATTTCAAATGATACGAAATCGATAAAAGATGCACCCCCTAAATCGGCATAAATTCGGGTGTATCCTTGGAATCAATTTAATCGAGCTGTCGCGAAGCGCGACGCGTAAGACCAGGCAAGGTCAAAGACGTTCTTCATAACCAAAGAAAATGCCCTACTGTGAACCCCGACGGAGTATAGTTTTGCATGAGATGTATATCCCACAATGTCATCGTAAATGGCGATGTCAACCTCAAAATGATACATGCTTTCAGGAATTGCTATTGACACATCACTCTTGTATATCGGATGAGCGATTAGCGCCCTTCCAATTGGATCATCAGGATGCATTCCTTTCATTACTACTCCGTTCATTAATCTTTTGAGAATGTATTGGGGCAGATAAGCGGGAAATGAAATCATTATGTTCCTGGCGGATGAGGCGACTCGCATATATTTCTCTTTGGAATTCAATGCGGCTTCAAATGCCCTCTTCATGCCT
>CAYHYY010000006.1:0-3420 GCA_964360975.1 uncultured Candidatus Saccharibacteria bacterium
CGGAAATGAGCGGTTTCGGTTCGGGTACCGCGGGTTTCCGGACATGCTCTAGAGATACTCCACAGCGCTAATCAGGTTGCTCTTTGCAGACGCTGAAGTGAGCTATACTTGTTCCATGGATGAAATAATAGTGGCTGGAAAACGATATATCTCGTCTAAACGAGCCTCTGCACTCAGTGGCTATGCGAAAGACTACGTCGGCCAATTGATCCGTCAGGGCAAGATTCCTGGAACAAGAGTCGGGAGAGCGTGGTACGCCGATATGGAAGCCATTCTTAAGCATTCAGGAAGGCTAGAGCAGGCGGTTGAGCCAACAAGAGAAGAAATAGATCGAAACTTTCTGGTATCGCGCGTACCTAGGCTAACACCGGCTCTCATTCAGTCGCAGTACAGTCTTCCAAAAACATGGAGTACCGTAACCTATGAGCACGATGATGAGAAAAGTGTCGAACCATTTCCACAAAAAAGCAGCGCTCCAGTCACTACGAAGTCGCATGAGATTAATATGGCTGATATAAAGCAAATCTCGGCTACGCCGATAATAAATGCCGAGCAATACATTCACGATCAGAAAAAAATTATCAACATTGTGCGCACAAAAGAAGCGGGTGCTTCTAAAATGCATGGCCCAAATGAAGGACGAAACGTTAAAAGACCTGGTATGAAGCGTGCAGTAGTATCATTTGCCTTACTATTTGTTGGTCTATTCGCATTTTCGTCGCTTAGCTCAGGCTTATTTGTATCACGAAGCATTATTTCGACAGATCATACTCAAAAGTACGCGGCGGGAGTATTCTTTGGTTCTGAGTACATTCTGGACACATATTATGAGCTTATGGAGACTGTCCGGATGAGTTTAAAGTAGTCGTTTCGAATATCAAAAGTAGCAGACCGCGAACTCACATAGACGAGATATCCATATTTACAGCCGCAGATAACTCGGCGCAATTCTACTTCCGTAAGCTACGCTGATCCTAACTACGGATAAAATTCATCAGCCAACACAATACTTGGTCTTGTTCAGAAGTTCCATAAAATGCTCACCAATTTTTCGTCACTTTCTATCCACATAATACAAAACAAAAGGTTGGGTCGGATAGCCGAAATAGCTAGTAAGATTATAGCTAGTTCGGAAACTGGCAATGTCTGTCAAGATTGAAAATAAAGAGTATCTTTCAGCACGAGAAGCGAGCAAGATTTTTGGTTATTCGGCGGACTACATTTCTCGGTTATGCCGAGATGGCGATGTTGATGCTAAGAGATTTGGGCGTGCCTGGCATGTTGAGAGAAAATCGCTGGAGGTATTTGTAAAAAAGGTTGCATCAACGGAACAGCAGCGATTAGCGCTACTTAAGAGCGAGCGCACTTCCGAATACCATGAGGCCACTACTCTGCAAGGGCCTGTAGCTCCGCGCGAATATTATTCTCCATACCTCGTGAACGCTGGCCGCATCATTGCAGCAGCGGCCGGACTCGCGGTGCTCTTCATAGCCTTTGTGGGCGGCAGCGCACTCGTATCAGGCAGACTCTCTCCCAGCGTGGAATTCGTATCATCGGTGAATGAGAAATTTGTTCAACTCGTCGCATCGACGAGTGAGGACATGTCAGAGAAACAGCGTGAGCGATCAACGCTTTATGGCATGCGGGCGATTTCAGACTTTTCTTCCGCGCTCGGAAGTATTTCTTCTGCCACCAATCGCCTTACTCGCGCCACAGAAATTTCCAGTCCTACGCTTGCGGATATTTCTTCTCTGAGTACTGCCGGATCGTTTGCTCGCGCGCTCAGAACGCTGACGCGCTCTCTGTCGGCGCTTCCTCGGCACGTAACGTCACTGGCGAGTAGCGTGCCGACACAATCACTTGAGATGCTGAGCGTTGTACCAACATATCTGCGCGCAGGCGCCAATTCTTTTGCGGAAGGCGTGTCATCGCTGAGGAATGCTGCTGTGCGTTCAGTCGTTGAAGTGCCGAAGACGGCAATCGCGGTGACTCAGTGGTACCAACGTTTTTACGAAGTGGTCGCCTCGTTGTACGAAGATCGCGGTTTGCTATTAGAATTTTATGCAACGCGCTCGCAGGAGGATGTAATCTCAGCCGGACAAAACATACAAAAGTTTGCAGCGCATAGCGCAAGAGCCTTCATAGAATTTTCACGTGACGTGTCAGCATTCGCTCGCTTTGCTCGTTTATACGGGTATGAATTATTCTCAAGCATATATAGCGCGATAGCTCGCATTCCTGAAACGATGAATCACGCACGTGTTTCTACCACTGCTTTGATATTTGGTTTGGTAGAAGCGGTGCAGGATGATGTTAAAACTACAACGCTCCAATCTTTTTATGGGTTCGGGTGGCCTGATTGGCTCACCCGGCGAGTTGCAAAAACCGTTGAGCCGCCTCAAGCAATCGTGGTTCCGGAGCGAGCGCTTACCCCAGAAGCGACTCCAATTCGCGCCCCCGTTGCGGTGACTGAAGTCAAAAACTACAACGAATACGTAACGGTTTCGGGTGTTTCAGAGAGCCGTCTCCTCGAGCTTCTTCAGCAGGTTGAGAACAAACTCCGATCGGAAATACACAAATTCAGCGCGAGCGCTGAACGGGGCGTTTCCGGGAATACCCAGTCCATCCAGTACATGAACGTCATCAATACCCTCGACGGCGTTCGCATCACGAATGCGACCATCGTCGGCGGGTCTTTGTCGGGCGTATCAGGCATACCAAACGGAGCAAACTCCGGCACGGCTGGACAGATTGCCTACTATGCGTCGACTGGCGACACACTGTCCGGAACCTCATCAATCACGATCGCGACGAGCGGAAGGATAGGTATCGCGACATCGTCGCCCCTCGCACCCCTCGATGTTTTTGGAAATCTTATACTTTCAGGCAACGGAAGGTATTTGAATTTTGGCGATGTTTCGGGTTCTTCCGGTTACGGCATTCGTGATAACAGCGGGACCATGGAATTCAGAGCGAGCGCCGGAGTCTGGACGCCATTTGGGTCAGGTGGAGGCGGTGATTCGCTTTGGTCGACAACGACAGATCAACTTGCCATCTATCCATCAGTAACCACTCGTGTTGTTTTGGTCGGCGCATCGGCGACGACCACGCAAGGAAATATTTTTGAACTTGCCGGTAACTCGCTATTTCGTGGAGCGCTCACTGTCTATGGCGCGCTCACCGCTCCATCGATTGTCTCAACGACCACCGCAACGTCAACGTTCGCTGGTGGCGTAGAACTCTTGCGCGCATCAACCACTGCAACGTCAACGCTGAACGGAGCGATCATCTCACAAGGCTCTCTCGTCGTGCGCAATCTTTCAGGTTTCCTAAAGGCAACTACGGGCGTCGTCGGCACCTCTCTTATCGACCTTGCGAATGACATCACCGGCACCTTGGGCATTGCAAACGGCGGTACCA
>CAYHYY010000006.1:3520-27001 GCA_964360975.1 uncultured Candidatus Saccharibacteria bacterium
CCGCCACCAGCTCACAAGTCACGGTGGGTTCTATCGTCGCAACGACCACGGCAACGAGTACGTTCATCGGAGGTCTCGCGATAGGAAGCGGGTCGGGGGATTCGGTATTTCAATTCGGTGAGGATCCCGATGCGTGGTCCATCGGATACCTGTCATCCGACAAATCGTTTCGCATCGCTTCGTCAACCGGGCTTTCCTCAAACTCGGTGCTCACGATCCCCAAATCAGGGACAACGACACTGCTCAGTAACTTTGACGTCCAAAGCGCGTCGACTACAGCGACTTCTACACTGAACGGTCTCCTCGTGTACCGCGGTTCGGTCGGCATAGGTACCACCTCACCAACGACGAAGTTCGGAACGAAATTTGCAGTATCGAATCCTATCTATGTCGGTGGTTCAGGGAATGCTGCTACCTCGACGTTTGAGGGCAACATTCATGTCCGCGGTGTTATCCAGGCGGGCACAGGTTCGGTCTACCTCTCGGAATCAGGAATTTCGATGACGGGGAATTCAGCATTTGATTTTAACCACCCGTCTCAGGACATCAACTTTAACACCAACGACCTCGTCATCGATACGGCGACCGGCAATATCGGCGTCGGCACGACCTCACCGTACGCGAAGTTCTCCGTCGAGGGAGAAGCATTGGCGAGTTACTTCACCGCAACCTCGACGACCGCATCATCGTCCTTGAAGGGACTCACGGTGACCGCCATCGGTGCTACTGCGTCGTCATCATTCGCTGGAATCGACGTCATCTCGGGCGGTCTCAAGGTGCGTACACTCTCCTCATGTGACGTTGTTGCAACGAACGCCGCCGGCGACCTCATTTGTGACACCGACCAGACTGGTGGTGGTGGGGGCACCGTGACACCATTCACACACCAGACGACGTCAGGCCAAGCAGTTGCCGCAACCTCAACCGCACTCTATCTTCCGGTCACCAACGCGAAGTATTCACTCATCGCATCATCAACTGCAGTCATTGAACACCTGGTTGTTTCAACCACCACCGCCACCTCAACATCGCTCACCTCCGGATTCCAACTCCTCCGTCTCCAGACCGGCACCATCGAAGCAACCTCTACGACGGGGACTTCAACTTTCTCGCATGGCGTTTCGTTCACCGCAATCGGCACATCCGCGACGTCGAGCTTTGCGGGCATCCAGGTTCTCTCTGGAGGATTGAAAGTGCCGTCACTCGCAGGATGTTCTCAGGCACTCGAAACAAACTCTGCTGGAGACATCATTTGCGGTACGGACCAGACGGGCTCCGGTGGAGCAGTAGAGCAATCTAAGTGGGCGACAACGACTGACAATCTTGGGATCTATGTGAATGGCGTCACGAATCCCGTTGTTGGTATTGGCACGACGACGCCACGCTGGGCCCTGAACATCGCGTCTTCGACCGCTCCTCAGCTCGCGCTCTCAGACGGTTCATCGACTTCGGGCGCGTGGACGTTCAGAAACATTAACGGCAACCTGTATCTTGCCACATCCTCGCCAACGACGTTTGCGACAACCTCCATCCCTGCGCTCTCTATTGCCGCAAACGGCTACGGCACGACGACCTTGCGGGCGCTTGAGATAGTAGGAGGCCAAGGCACCACCACCTCTAACGTCGGCATGAATATCACGGGAGGTTGCTACGCGAAAAACGGCGTCTGTATAAATGGTGCAGATTCCCAATTCACAAGCGTCGACAACGGTACTACTACAAACGCAGGTATCACAGTTAGTACTGCGTCTACGTCAGCAGGTGTACTCACCATAACTCCTCGACTTGCAACAAGTGATGTCTACCTAACCGGTAGTTATACGGTCGGTACCATCCAATCAGGCACCGCTAACACCCGAATGTTTTCATCTATTGTGACCGGTAGTTTATGTACCGCTGGTACGGAACTTGCGAGCGGTGTGTCGACGACGACGTCCACCGTTGCAATTAACGGTACCTCGATGACAATTACGGGTCTCCACTCTAATCCAGGAGCGTCGGCGCAGAATTACTCGTTCTGTCTAAGAAATGAAACTGTAGGTGCTTCAGTCTCGTTCTACTTCTCAGCGCTCGTCATAAGTTCGGGAGCTGACTATGCCGAACTCTATACAACGAACGATCAGGAGCTTCAGCCTGGCGACGTTGTTGCAGCAGATGATGTCCTCTATACGGGCGTTCGAAAGACGAACGGTCGAACTGATTCGCCGGTTATGGGGGTGGTATCAACCGATCCGGGTTCGGTTATCGGAGGCAACGTTACGGGTGGAAAGAAAATCGTTCCAATCGCGCTCAATGGCCGCGTGCCCGTGAAGATAAACCTTGAAGGGGGAAGCATTACAACGGGCGATAAGATCGCGCTCTCAAGCGTCGCGGGTGTCGCAAAGAAAGCAGAACGCTTTGACAACGTCATTGGTATTGCGCTCCAGCCATTTGATGAGACGTCGGTTGGGAATTCAATCACGGTCTACTTGCAACTCCACAACCAGGAAGACCTGCGCGCGCTTGCCGAGAAATTCGCTTCGACGACTGCAACGACGACCGATGAAGCGGTGCTTGCCGGTGTCTTTGCCGACGCATCGGTGAATCTGAAATCTGCATTCAGCACGGCGTGGGAAACGCTCGGCGACCTCGTCTCCTACGGCATCCGCGAATTCGGCATTGCCATAAAGGCGACGATAGGTGTCTTTGAGAAGGTTTTTGCGAAAGAAGTTCACACCGACAAGCTCTGCGTCGAAGATGTGTGCGTAACGAAGGAAGAATTCCTGAACATCGTGCAGTCAGCAAATGGCAGGGGAAGTGTCGTCACGCAAGTATCGCCGGATTCGACTACCGAAGAACCGCCTCCTCCTGAAAATGATGTGCAAGTAAGTGAAACGGAATCGCCTGCGGAAGACGCGCCGGAAGTCGAGTCGGGCGAACCGCTTGATACCGACGACCCAGTCATTACAGTGCATGGCAACGACCCTGCGGAAATCGAAGTCGGCTCGACATACAATGACCTCGGCATCTCGGTAACGGACAACGTTCAGACGAACATCGGGGCGAAGGCCTCCGTCGACGGCGGGGAAGAAGTCGAACTCTACTCCATATATATAGACACGAGCGTCGCTGGCACTCACACCATTACCTATCGCGCTGTCGATACAGCGGGGAATGTAGGTGAAGCGACGAGGACAGTCAGCGTTGTAGCTAACAATCCTCCTGTTGCGGACGTGGAGGAAACCCCGGTAACAGTCCAAAATGAAACCCCAGCACCTGAAGAACCTCCCGCTGAGACGCCACCAGAAGCACCAACGGCAGTATTAGAAATCCTAACCCCATAGCATATGAATGATTGAAATTTTTCGGCTCCATCAAGCTCTCGAAGTTAACAAAAAATATCATACTTATGACGAACAAATATTTCAGAATCTACCTAATAGGCGCAGCGTTAGCTCTGCTTGTGGGCATAGTCAGCGTTGGCGCTGCGCTAGCGTATACATCCCCAACGACAACCCTGTTCCCATCAATTGGCTTTGGCGGTCTGCAGTTGCTCCGAGGTCCCAATACCTCGCAGTTTGTACTCATTGATATGTCTGATGCTACAAGTAACGAAACGTACCAGCTTCCAAGTGTATCTGGCCGTGATGGTGATTTCTTTCTTGTGAAGAGAATCGACAATAATGAAAATTATGATCTCTTTATCAATTCGGCAAGCGGTGAATCCTTGGAAGGGGTGGTGGATAACTCTGTTTTAATTCCGAGACCAATTGGTGATGGGTATCCCAGCGGTCGTATCTTGATTGCGGATGTTGAAACTAATACATGGTGGATCCTTAATACGAACTAGAGCCTCTCACAAATAGGCGATTGAGATTATCGACTAGATGAGCTGACGGCAAGCACATGAATATTCAGCGCACAAGCAATGCGACACTATTCTACCTGCTGTTATTCGTATTGCTATGTGCGCCGTTGAATGCATCAGCCATAAGTGTCAGTAAATCAACGTATCTAAGATCTGAGTTCGTCACTGTTTCGTGCACGCTTGGTAATAACTTCACTCTCCATAGTCTGCCGAGTGGGGAATTCCTTAATGTATTCGAGTGCGGCAATTCGACGAATAGCGTCTATTCCGACGATGTTGGTGACTTTGCCGTTCTTGAGTATGTTGTTGAAGGAGGGGGAAGCTGCGTTGGTCTTACCAGAGACGAATGCAAGGTAGCACCCGAATTTGTCGGGGAAAGTATCTTTCGCGTCGTTGTATCTGCCGGTGGAGGTGAAGCTAGCGGTGCTTTTAGCGCGCATCGACCCGAAGTCAGCATTCAAAAACCGGGTCAGAATTCGATCTTCGCGCATGAAGGAAACGTCGAATATATTGCAACCGACAAGAATGACCGTGGCGGAGATGAAGAGCGAACGAGGCTCGGGTTCATTCCGAACCCTGTCTCCATCTTCTACTCTGACACCATTTCCGAATGGGATCACGCAATCGTAGACCCTGAAGACAAGATACTGCTTCTTAAAAACCAACCTGCGGTCGGCACTACAACATTTTCGACTGAAGTCCTTGTCCCCGGTGTTCTCTATAGGATTGTCGTTGACGCCATCGATGCGATTGGCGAGATCGGAGAAGATGTGTCTGATTTTTTCACGGTCGATTTTGAAAAACCGCGATTTACGATCACCGCGGATCCGCCGGTTTCGAGAAATGAAAACGTCACTCTTCGCATCGAATCCTCGAAAGATCTGGCGCATGTTCCCGAAGTATTCGTTACCCAGAAAGGCGGGGAATCAATACCCGTTGCCATTTCAGGAGAAGGCAGGCATTTCGAAGGGCTGTACGAGGTTCGGGTAGGATACGATGGTATCGCTCGGATTTCCGTAACCGGAACGGATCGCGCCGGGAATACGGGGATTGAAATAGTTGGAGGAGGAACATTCGCGGTTGGAGTCAATCCGCCGCCGAAGCCGACCATCTCGAACCTCCTTGATGGGACGATAGTCACCGAAGGTACGGTGTCAGTCTCCGGAGCAGTGCGCGAGGACACATCCGTCCGCCTTATCGTCAATGCGGTCGATACGTATGAAACATTGCCGGCGGCGGATGGCTCATTCTCGTTTCAAAACATTGCGCTTATAAAAGAGCGCAATCGGGGCGTAAACGTCCTCAGCGTTTACGCAATAGACAAAGCGGGCCTCACGAGCGAGGTAGAGACCGTGACCATTAAATATAATGTCTTACCAGAACTCACGCTCACCAGCCCGAATGAGGGAGAAATCGTTGGAGGGAAAATAGGCATTGATGCGCTCGCGCGCGATGAAAACAGCGACATCTTGAGCTATACGTTCCAGCTCATATCGAGCGGGGTTTCTCGTGACGCGCTTTCTGCAACATCATCGGCCAACACATGGGTGACCATTGCCGAGAACATTCCATCACGTCGTTTCTCATGGGAATCGACTGAAGTCGATGACGGCGATTATTTCGTCCGAGTGATCGCGGATGACGGGACTGCTAAGGTGTATTCCTCGCCCGTACGTATTATCGTTCGGAATACGCTTCCTTTCTTCAGGTTCGAGGACGGGAGAAAAACCGTTGTCGGCACAACGACTGCGGAAATCAGGGGGCGTGCGCTCACTCCGGAAAAAATCTCGCCGCGCCCTTCCGTCGTGCTGGTCGAGTACAGTCTCGACAATGGAAAAGTATGGACTGAGATACCGGCCGAGCAGGCATCTGATGTCCGTTTCTCTCTCACGCTGACTGATCTCACCGAAGGGGTGCAGGGAATGCTTTTCCGAGTCAAAGACAGCCGCGGCCTGTATGGACGCGCGAGCCATCCGGTGATTGTCGACGCGGAACAACCTTCAGCACCAGTCATCATTCTTCCAGAGGAAGAGACTCTTATCACTGATGCGGATGATGCCAACCTGTCTCTCCATGGTGTCCAGATTTCCGTGACCGGAGCCGCGGAACAATTCAGCACGATCATGCTCACCGTGGGCGGTGTGCAGTATGCGGGGAGAGCAGCTGCTGACGGGAATTTTTCAATTCATGGAGTGACTATCGCGAATAGGGGCAGGCATGACATTGAAGCAATTGCAATCGATCAAGCGGGAAACAAGAGTCCAAACGCGGTCACGTCGTTCATCTATGACAATCCTCCCCGGATTGTATTTCTGAATCCAAAACCGTCGCGTGCGCTTTTCGGGAAAGCCGAGGTTCGCTGGACTGTCTCTGATGCTGATGGCGATACTGCTCGCTCCGTCATCTTGAGTTATCGACGCGGGAGCGAGGCATTTAAGACGCTCTCAGTTCAGGGAGGGGGAGATTCTTTCATCTGGGATGTGACCTCATTACCGCAGGGGAAATCATATGAACTGAGGCTCGAAATCGGAGATGGTCTCGCGACATCGACTGAGATCGTCGCTTTCTCGATAGATTCGACTCCTCCGCCCGCCCCGAGTCTTTTAATCGGGAAAAAAATACTTGGCCAGGATGATTTTTTCACCGCACACGGTACGGCTGAAGACGATTCTTCGGGCATCGAATACGTCGAATATGCGATAACGGAAGAATCGGTGCAGGCTGGCCAAGAAAACTGGGTTCGATCACTCATCCCCGAAGGATTTCTAAAGCAAGATGCAACATTCTCGATACTGCATCCCACAAAGCTCACTGACGGCTCGTATCGGGTATCGGTGCGAGCAGTCGATGCCGCTGGCAACGAATCCCCGATTTTCTCTGAATATATTTTAGTCGACGGGTCGCCTCCGCGGGTCGGTAGTTTTGCAGCGAGAGTGCATGGTGTCCTCATATCTCCCGACGAGCATGGTTCACTTTTCGTGTACGACGGATTGGTGACATTCGTGGTCTCCCTTGAAGCTGACGTAGAATCCGCTTCCATTGAGGTGGGTCACCGAAGCTACCCCCTCGTCATGAATGTCGAAAGCGGCTTGTGGGAATCCACCGTCGATCTCTCCAGGTCAGGAATCAACACCATACTTCTTTCAGCGGAAGATGCCGTTGGAAATTCCGTGAAAGCAAAAAATCTCGGTTCATTTATGTTGGTGCCACGAGGCTCGGTCTCTTTTCTCGAGACCGACAATACTGAATCGTTTCTCTCTCGCGGCGTAATACGAGTGTTACGATTACAGGACGAAACCGGCCGGTATGTTCCTTTCTCATCTGTGGGGACGGCTTCCGGTGAGGTTGCGGTAAATTCGGATGGCACGTACGAGCTTACGCTTCCGAAGGGCACCTATAAGCTCTTTTTCAAACATGATGGGTATCAAGCGATCCAAAAAGAGCTATCCCTGAGCCGCTCGAGTCTTATCAACGTGTCATTCGCAACGCGGGAACTATCAGGAATCAGCGGTTTCATACAAGAAGTGATTGATTACATCCGATACGAGCTATGAGATTGTTTCGATACAAAACTCCTGTCATTGCCATTCTTTTCGTCGCTGCTCTCCTTGCGGGCGCGTATCTTGGTGGCTCGTACTTTCTTCCCGATATTTCAGGGAGTATCAAGATGGCGAGCGAATCTGTAAACGAGTCATCAGCAGTGGGGAAGCGCGCGCCACATTTTGATCTACCGGATCTGAGCGGAAAGCATGTGAAACTCTCGGACTTCGCTGGCGAACCGCTTGTCGTCGTATTTTGGACGACGTGGAACAGCGAGGCAAAAGATCAGATAAAGATACTCGATGACTTTCTTGGACGTCAGAGTCAGTATGAAGGTCTTGTCCATATCGTCGCTATCGACAGTCAGGAGGAGAAAAGCATCGTGTCGTCATTCATGCGACGCGGCGGATATGCCGTAGAAACGCTCCTCGATACGCAAGGCATCGCGTCCAATGCATACGGGGTAACCGGTGTTCCCGCTTTTTTCTTCATCGATCGTACGCGTACAGTCCGCGAGTCGGTCGTCGGCGTATTGAGCGAGCGTATGATAGGGGACAACATCGAAAAGATAGTTCATTGAGCCGTATAATAGGCATGTCATCCAATGTCTCTGTACTTTCTTTTCAATAACGTTCACTTTGCGCTTGAGGTACTGGGCGCTGTTTCCATGCTCATGGCTGCGTGGCTTACGGCTGACACGTACAGCGTAAAGAAAGATACGCTCACCCTGGCGCGCGCTATCGGTTTCGGACTCTTGGCTATCTGGCAGATAATCTACGCAGTTTCTCTCGGAAACGATGTTTTCTCATATGTCGGTTTTGCTGCCTATCTCATCGGTCTTGCTTTGATTCTGTCGAGCTTCGTCAAGAAACAGGCACTCCAGACGCTGGCCATCCTGGTCGTTCCCGCGTTCGCTCTCTGGAGCGATACCCTCTATGCAATCGCGTTCCTCCTCGCGGCACTCATCGCATATTTTTCGTATCGTCGCTCGCGTGACAGCATGGACAATGCGCAACTGCCGTTATCATCTGCATTCGTATTCCTTGCTATCGCGGCGCTTCTGGCTGTCTTTGAAACAGAGAATCAAGGAGGGACCATTTCTATGCTCGGCATGGTCGCGGAATTTTTCGGATTCCTCGCGTTAGCTCGCTGGGTCTGGCAGTATCTCGAACTTCGTATCCAAGAGAGCCTGGTTATCATTCTTATTTCCACCTCGCTTTTCCTATCTACCGCGGTAACGCTGGCATTCTCGATGATACTCATTAATCAAGTCACCGTTGAAACGGAAAGCAGCCTCGTGACGGATGTTCGTGTTCTCGACCTCACTATCCAGAGCTTGAAGGAATTAGCGCTCGCGGAGACGGTGCTTATTTCCCGCGACCAGTCGCTCGTTCAAGCCGTCGCGTCAGGAGACTATGCGGGGATGGTCCGACTCTCGGAAGAACTGATGGAGAAATCGTCGCTCGGGTTTGTGACCATAGCCAGTGAAGATGGCAGCGTGCTCGTTCGCGCTCATGCGCTTTCGCGAAGAGGCGATTCTCTGCTTGGCGATCGCTCATTCGAAGAGGCAATAAACGGCAATCCTTTTGTCACCATCGAAGATAGCTCCGTCGAGGATTTTTCGATTCGCTCCGGAGCTCCGATCATCTCCGAAGGCGCCGCTATCGGGGCCGTCATTGCAGGATATCCGCTTGATAATGCGCTCGTCGATAACATCAAACGCGTGACGGGGCTTGAGATGTTCGTCTACGAGGGTATGGTCCCTGTCGCAGCGACCGCGCTCGCTGAAGATGGGCGGACGAGGCTTACGGGGGTCGCGCTATCGGATGCTGAGATTGAAAAGGCAGTGATCAAAGACGGGAACACCATCACCGCGCGGACAGAACTCTATGGCGAGCCATTCCATGCGAGCTACTTGCCGCTTGCCAATGGAGATGGAAAGATCGTCGGCATGATTTCCGCCGCGAAGCCTGAACAGGATATTTTGGATATCGCTAATTCTACGAATCGCTTGACCCTCTTCACCGTCCTTCTCATCACACTACTCTCGGCGTTCCCCATCTACTTCCTTACGAAGCGTCTCGGTGGGGAGCCGCTATGAAGCTTGATTTTATACACGACATCAACAAAGACCTTGGAGAGGCGATGGACTATCGCCGTGTTGATAGATTTATGGTTTTTGTGCATTGGGCGAGCTTCGCCGTACTTGCCGCGGTTACATTTCTTGCATCGGTGATGAGATTGGCCGACCGGTATCAATCCCCCCTTGCGTGGCGCGTTATAAGCGGAGAAGAAGCGATGGTGGTTATAGCGGTCGGACTTGTCGTGACGCTCATACCGACCCTGCTCGCAGGGAAGATGAACAACCACTACCTCTGGAGATTTTTGGTTACCGTGACGCTCACCACGTTTGCGTACTTATTTGTGTTTGTGAGTGGCGGGTCGATTGAGATGCACTTCACATTCTTTATCATGGTCGCGCTGATAGCGATTTATTCTGACTGGCGTCTCGGGTGGTTCATGCTGGTGCTGGTGACGGTGCACCACCTCATTTTGAATTTCATCGATCCAGGGTGGGTATTTTTCTACGGCAGGAACGATTTTGCGGCGGTACTGCATGGCGCGCTGGTGTTGTGCGCGGTTATTTTTACCACTATCGCGTGTGAAAGCAACAGAAAGTCGGTGCGTGGCCTACAGGAAGCCGAAGCTCATTTGGACAAGCTTGCACTCAAGAAAGACCTTGAGGCGCTGCTCGTAGCGCTCGATATGTCAGCGCTCGTTTCCACTACTACTGCCAAGGGCGACATCACGTATGTAAATGACAAATTTGTAGAGATCTCAAAGTACAGCCGTGAGGAGCTTGTGGGGCAGAATCACCGCATACTCAAATCAGGTTTTCATCCCCCAGAGTTCTATAAAGAAATGTGGGATACCATTATGGCGGGCAAGGTGTGGAGGGGGGAAATAAAAAATAAGACAAAAGATGGTTCGCCGTACTGGGTCTATTCCACTATGGTTCCCATTATGGGGAAGGATGGCAATCCTGAAAAGTATATTTCGGTGCGCATCCCTATTACTGATCAAAAGCTGGCCGAGGAAGAGAGAGTAATAAAAAATCAAGAATTAGAAAGAACAAACAGGCTCATGGTGGGGCGGGAGCTCGCTATGACGGAGCTCAAAAAGCGCATCAAAGAGCTTGAGAAATAGCATGGTCGCATCACTCACGCTTCCGATCGTTGGCCGTAGGATAGTCGTTACGGGTACGGTGGAAGTGTTGTTGGGTCTCGGGAATGTCCTGTTTGATTTTATTGCCGGTCAATATATTCGGATTTCGTTCCCCGATCCGCATTTTGAAGATGCAAGAAGCAATGGCAGAGAATTTTCGATCGCCTCGTCACCCAATGAAAAGAAACATCTCATGATAGCGACCCGTATATCTGAGAGCGGATTTAAGAAGAATATCTATGAGGTTCCTCTCGGCTCACTCGTCACTGTTGATGGCCCGTTTGGCATCTTTACGCTGCCTCGTGAGCCGCACTCGGTTGTGTGTATCGCCGGAGGAATCGGCATCACTCCATTTTTAAGCATGGCGACATTTGCTGCTGAGGAACAATTACCAAACCCCATCACGCTTTTGTACGCCAATGGCAGTGCTGAATCTGCGGCCTATGCGGATGCATTAAAGGAATTGGAGAAGAGAAATCCGAATTTCCGCGTACAGGAAAAGATAGGTCTCCTCGATGAGCCTTTCGTTTTGGAGCACGCAAAAGAGCGCCTCGCGCCGGACTCTCTTTGTATGTGGTACATCGCCGGGCCGCCCGGGATGGTACAGGCCTGTCGGCACATACTGCTCCATAATGGCGTAGTTGAAAACAAGCTACACATAGAAGAGTTTAGCAACTATACGGATTAAAATGGATCACCATACCATTATCGGTCTCCATTCCCACACCATTCACGCGCTTTTGATGGCTGGCATTTTTGCCGTGCAGATAGCCGTGGCCTATGCGGCTTTGCGCAAATATACAGAAACCCAAAATGCGCCCTGGCTTTTTGTGTTCCTGGCCAGTTCCGTTTTTTCTGCGTATTCTTTCCTGCACGCCTTGTTTGTTCCCGATCTTATTCTATTTAATGAAGCATTATTCGATACGTTTGAGCACTACGGTTTGTTTGTGGGGAGCGCGGCGCTTTTCCTCGGAATGGCATTGGGGACAAAAAGAGAGGAGTACCTGTATCGCTTTCGTCACAGGATATTCTGGGGGTGGACAGTCGGAAACGCGCTCTTCATCGTTTCATTTGTATTTTTTCCAATAGTAGGGGAGGCGGTGTACGGGTGGATAGATTACGCCACCGGTTTTTCCGGCGTTTTATTTCTTTTAACATCAATTCTTTTTTTCCGGCGCTTTCATGCCGTAGGGGAGCGCCTTAATCTCTATACCGCTATCGGACTTCTGGTGTTGGTAGGTAGCGCAGTCACTCCTTTCTGGTACGAAGAATGGAGTTTGTTGTGGTGGAGTAACCATGGCATGACGCTGCTTGGAGGTATGATACTGCTCGTCGGTTTTTTGCAAGACAGAAGAAAAGGAAAAGCAGGAGACATGGAGACGCGAATCTCTTTGTATCGCAGAGTGAGTTTTAAACTCACCGTTTTGGTTTTGACCATTACCATCATGCCCCTGTCTGTACTCGGAGTGTATAGTTTTTATATTTCAGAGAATGCCTTACAAAAACAAGCTATTACCGATCTTGAAATTTTGGTCAAGTCTAACGACGGACACGTTACTGATTTTCTGTATTTGCTGAGGAGAACGGCATCCAATTTTTCTTCCGACGGGTTTATACGCCGCTTGCTGGAGGAAAAAGATTTTGAGTCACTGAGCAACTATGTAGTCAAAAATAAGCTTCCCCTGGACCCGTACCTTATCGGCATCAATATTATAGACACAAAGGGAATAATAGTTTCTTCCACGCACGAGGAAGAACTTGGGAAGGATGAGAGCAGCGATGGATATTTCATCGAGGGGATGAAATTAGCCTATGGAGAATCATTTATCACTGATTACGGGAAAAGTACCCATTTTGGGACAGCATTGCCGATGGTGACCACCGTGGCCCCACTGGTGAGTCAGGATGGATCTCATACGCTCGGAGTTATCGTTGCCTATTTTAAACTCAGCGATATTGCATCTGTGTTGGGCGAGGGCGCAGAGAAGAAAGAAACCCTTGATGTCTATTTGGTGAACAAAGATAATGTACTCATTAGTCGATCTCGTTTTGCTGGCGAAGAAGCTGTCTTATCCCAAGTGGTTGACACCATGCCAGTCACAGAATGCAGGGAGGGGAGAAACACAAGCGGAAAATGGATCGATTGGCGCGGCATAGTGGTGTATGGGGCCAGCATATGTTTTACCGACTTTCCGTTTCGGTGGACATTGATTGCAGAAATAAGCGATCAAGAAGTTGACCAGCCTGCGGCGACCCTGAGGGATCTCATCGTGGTTGCCACGCTGCTCCTCGCCGTCTGCGCAATTTTTATTGCGCTCGTCTCGGCAAGCAGGGCGCTTGATTCTTTGAAAAGACTATCTCAATTTGCCCGAAAAATAAACCAAGGTGACTTGGATGGCAACATTGACATCAGTTCGAAAGATGAAGTCGGAGAACTCGGAAAAGATTTAGATGTCATGCGACAGGCAATTAAGGAGCGCGAGAACGATTTACGGGTCGCGAATAGCGGCTTGGAGGAGACCGCACATGACCTCGCCAATAAAATGATTGATGTAGAGGATTCAAAAAAGGCAGTTCTGAATCTGCTTGAAGACCTCGAGGAGGAAAAAAATAAAGTCGAAGGCGTGGTAGTTGAGAGGACTAAGGAATTGCGGGATGAAAGAGCGCGGCTTCTTGCATCGATCAACAGCCTATCGTTCGGGTTCATCCTTGCGGATCTGAATCACCGCATCCTTCTTAAGAATCCTGCGCTACAGAAGATATTGCAGATACCGGGTGATCCAAAATCGATTGAAGAGATCTCGAAGCACTTTGAAGCGTTCGGATCGAAAGCGGTGGAATTCAATCTCCTGGATTCCTGCAGCCAATGCATTGTCCTCAAGAAGACACTCGAGATAAAGGAACTTTCATACGGTGGCAAGTACCTTAGGATATTCTGCGCGCCCATATCCGTAGGCGAAGGCGAGGTAATCGAGGAGAAGGAGATAATCGGCTATGTATTCCTTGTTGAAGACATCACCGAGGCGAAGGTGGTCGAACGGAGCCGGGAAGAATTCTTCTCCATAGCCTCTCACGAACTGCGAACACCGCTGACCGCGATACGGGGGAATGCCAACATGATCAACGAGATGTACGGCGACAAGATTGCTGACGCTGAGGTGAAGGCGATGCTCGCCGATATCGAAATATCGAGCATCCGGCTGATAGACATCGTGAATGACTTTCTCGAGGTGTCTCGCCTAGAGCAAGGGCAAAGCGAAATGAAGAAAGAGAGTTTCCCGTTGTCTGAGGTGATTGAGAAAGTGGTCCGGGACTTCAAGAGTACGATTGAACAGAAAGGCGTCTCGTTGAATTTTCTTGGCTCCGCGGCAAAACTGCCTGATGTCTTGGCCGATAAGAGCCGAGTAGAACAGATTCTCATTAACCTCATTGGGAACGCAGCGAAATTCACGAAACAAGGCAAGATCACCATCAACATCGAGGTACAGGAACCATTTCTTAAGGTGCGGGTGGCGGATACAGGAATCGGCATATCAGAACAGAATCAAGCGCTTCTGTTCAGGAAATTCCAGCAAGCAGGTGAGAGTACGCTCGCACGCGATGTGACGCAAGGTACTGGTCTCGGACTCTACATCGCCCGCCTTCTCATTTCCAAGATGGGTGGCACGATAGGACATGAAAAAACGGAAATGAGTAAAGGGAGCACGTTCGCATTCACCCTTCCCATCGCTGAGAAGCTCGGGAAACAAATGGGAGTAGCGATGGGTGGCGAGGAATCAACGTAGTATAATTGAGATTCGTATGGCAAAACTATTCATGGCAGAAGACGACCCGTTGATGAGCCGAATGTATGAGCGGGCTTTCAAAGCGGGCGGTCATGAGCTTTCAATATCCGCAGATGGAGAGGAGGCCTTGGCCTCGCTTCTGAAGATGCCGGAGAAGCCAACCCTGATAATCCTCGATGTCATGATGCCGAAGATGAGTGGCTTTGACGTACTAAGAAAGATAAAGGAAGATGAGAAACTCAAGAATGTTCCCGTTGTGCTTCTGACCAACCTCGCGGGCGACAAGGATGCGGAGAAGGGCATCGAGCTCGGCGCGGTTGTCTACCTAGTTAAGAGCCAGTACAAGCCAAAACAGATTGTTGAAAAAGTGGAAGAAATTATTAAAGCTTCTAGTCGAGGAGAGGGAGTTCCAGAAGTTAAAGTAGCCGTGAAGGACACTGAAAACAAGACCGCGCCAATGGCAGCACCTGCTCCTGTAAATCCTCCACCACCACCTCCTCCACCTCCTCCACCACTTCCAGATGCGCCATCTAAAGAGCCGACAGCAGGAGCTGAAGTAGTAATTCCTTAACACATGTCCGACTTACGAAGTCGGACATTGCGGACATTGGCTTCGTCATTCGAGGATCAATGGTTGCTGTGGACTCCCTTCAGCGCCTTTCAGGTAGTCCCTGATTAAGCCTTCATACTGTTCGGACGGATCATTAAAGAAATTCGTCGTCAGGAGTGAAGGAAAATTCTTTTCACCGCAGTAGTCGAGATAGCTACTCCATCGGTATGTTTTAAGATATTTTAGGGCTCGCTTTGTATTTCGAAACGTTCCTCTGCTCCGGATTCGCCATTCCTTTGCTCCAGGCAGATAATCGAGCGGATTTAAGTGAATATATTGAAGAATGTACAGCAGGTGAGCATCATGCTCAATAGAAATCTTTTTTGTGCGTCCTTGAAAGAGCGTGCCAATGCGTTTGTATCGCTCATTAAAATATTTGGCGTAGCCCACGTTCAATTTACGCAGGAACAGGGTAATGCCGCCGTCCACCTTTTCAGAAAGTAGCAGGTGGTAGTGATTCTTCATCAGACACCAACCGTGAATATCAACCAACAGCGTCCGACTTCGTAAGTCGGACGAAGGTGAGTGCGAGAGTTGCCTACGACGTTCGAGATGAACCGCCGGGCTAGCATCATTAAACTCATACATATCGTGAACAAAGCGAGCATAGTCTTGCCTATCTTGAAAAATATCTCTACCATCGACCCCTCGATTGAGCGCGTGAATAAAATCCATATCGCTATTATACCCCATGTCCGACTTCGTAAGTCGGACATGGGGAGGGATGGGGGTTGTATACTGAACGCTGCATGCGAGTGAATGCTGTATGAAATTGGGAACAGTATGAAATTGGGAACAGAATGAATGAGGGAACGCAAAAAGCTTTTATCGTCGGAGGAGTGCTCGTCTTGATCGCGGGACTGCTCCTCTTCATGGACTCTCCAAGGTCGCAAAACGTCGTCGTTTTTGCATTTGACGGTTTGCAAGCAAAGCACCTCAAGGCCTACGGGTACCCATTGGACACGACGCCGACTCTCGACGCATTCCTCGCGCGCTCAACACTCTATACCAATGCGGTGTCCGCGGCGCCGTGGACGGCGCCGTCGTTCATGTCCATCTTTACCTCACGCTACCCATCTGAGCACAAGCTCACGAACAAGCTCGTGGAGGTTGTGACTGCGACCACGACGTATGTGCGGACGGCTACTATGCAGGCGCTTGCGCCAGGTATCCCGACGCTTGCAGAAATACTGAAGTCAGAGGGGTATGCGACTGCTGCGTTTACCGGCGATGCCGGAGTAAAAGGTGAGTATGGGTACAGCGCTGGATTTGACGAATACTACGATGCGACGCCGTTCGGCGGGTTCGACGGCTCGATCCCGCGCGCGTACGAGTGGCTTAAAAAGAATAAAGACAAAAAGTTTTTCCTCTTTGTCCACGGCTACAACGTGCATGGCCAGCACGCACCGAGAGACGGGTTTGATTATCGATTTGTCGAAAAGCCATACACAGGGACATTTACCGGTTCGCCCAGGGAGCAAGGTAAGCTCCGCGAGCAAGGACTCGCGAGCGGGCCACTGGCTTTGAGTGAACAGGATAAAGCATTTTGGCGCGCCGTGTATGACGAAAAAATCGCGCGCGCAGACGAGGAGTTCGGTCAATTTTTGAAAGACCTCGACGAGTTAGGACTCAAGGAGAACACGGTCGTTGTGGTCGTGTCAGACCACGGTACCGAGTTTTTTGAGCACGGGCGAGTGGACCACGGGCACACGCTGTACGGCGAGCTTTTGAATGTGTTGTTTGCCATTCATATCCCCGGACAGAGCGGGAAGAAAGTTTCTGACTTGGTGAGCACTATAGACCTCGCGCCCACGGTCCTGTCGCTCCTCCGCATACACGACCCCGCTGTACAAAATATGCGCGGGGTCAACGTTCTTGCTCAAAATCCCGCCCACGACGTGTATTCAGAAACCGACTACCGCATGTATACCCACAAGCGCTCGATCACGACGACCGATGGATGGAAGTTTATACTGACCCGCGAGACGAACGCGAAGGAACTGTATGATTTAAACACCGACCCGACCGAACAGAAAAATCTGCTGGCATCAGAGTCAGTCAAAGCATACGAGCTTGAGCAAAAACTCCTAAAGCATCTTAAAGAAGTGGGCGACACCGGCCCCTGGCGCCTTGGGTGCCTCCCTGTCTATGCAGATCAGTGCAAATAACGTATTCTTTGCGACGCTTGGCATTGCGCTCGTCCTCGCGACATTTTTTGTCGCTCCGCGCACGGATGAGAGACCTAACGTACTCATTATCTTGATTGATACCGTGCGCGCTGATCACCTTGGCGCATATGGATACGACAAACCAACGTCGCCGTTTCTCGATTCGCTCTTTAAAAAAGGGGTCGTTTTTGAAAATGCCTATGCGCCGGCATACCTGACGTTCCAGGCAGACGCAGCTATCCTCTCTGGACTCTACCCATCAGAAAGCAATGTGCGCACATGGACGACGCCAGTCCGAGACGACATACGACTTCTACCAGAAGTGTTCAAGCTCTACGGGTACACAACCTCACTTTTCACGTGGTCAGGGTTGCGGGGGTACTTTGGCCTGTACCGCGGGTTCGATCAGGTTAAGAAGTATCAGACTATTCAGAATTTTAAACCGTCCTCACGCGATGCGCTCGACACCATCCGCTCCGGCGCGCGACCTTTCTTTATCATGTGGACTATGTATGACGTGCACGTACCCATGCTCGCGGCGCTTCCTGAATTTGCTCCAGAGCGGTACGAAGGCCCCTTCGCTACAGAGCGTAATTTTATGTTCCCGCAGCAGTCGGTGGATTCTATTTCATACTATACCGGCGACGAGGAAATCCGTTCGCATACAAAATCGCCTGAGGATGCTGCATACGTACGGAGTCAGTACGATTCAGGAATTCGCCGCGTCGACGATAGTCTTCGGCAGCTCTTTTCGGAGCTCGAGGAAAGTGGAATTCTTGAAAACACCATTGTGGTCATAAGCGCGGAACACGGTGAAGACCTTGGGGAACATGGTTTCTTTTTCCACCGGGACATATATGAAAACGGCATTCATGTTCCGTTGGCTATCATCTATCCAAAACGTTTTCTGCCCAGACGCGTTGCAGAGCCAGTAACACTTCTCGACATAGCGCCAACGGTTACAGAACTCGCCGGACTCCCGCGATTCGAAGCCGGTGAGGGTGTCAGCCTATTGCCCCTCATGAAAGGACGCGCCATAGAATCACGCGTCCTCTATATAGAGCGCCCACCGTTCAAAGAGTATGCGGTCATCGATTGGCCGTGGAAGCTTATCGTCCGAGACCCTCTGCGTGGCGTGGAGGGGTTATCGTCCGAGCCGATCAACGATTTCTTTCGCTCGCTCAGAAAAAATGATATCGCAACCAGTGACGAGCTCTACAACGTTCAAACCGACCCCGGCGAGATCGAAAATCTCATAGAGGCACCTCAGTATGCTGGCGTACGAATGGGACTTGTGGGAGAGGCCACTCGCCTCAGACAGCGGAGCGTCGATGCGCTCAAAAGGAATGACGAAATTTCTGACATTCGTGACGAAAGAGTGTTGTTTTCATACCCGTAACAGGAGACGTATACTGATTATATGGTACGGAACGCTGTCGCTATCGCCCTCGCGTTCATTCTTGTCTTCGGCATATGGGCTTTTCTAGAAACTCGTCCAGCTGTTGAGCCCGTTCCTTCATTTCCTGTCGCCATGAATGAACAACGCATCAAGGAGATACAGAAGCAGACGAAACGAACGATTGTAGACGCGAAAGAGTACCCTACGGGGACAGTTTCCTACAGCTATCTCGCCGACCCGGTGCCGGAGACGCTCGCGGAAAAGGAGGTGCCGGAATTGCGCACTGAGAATTCCTATACAAAATTTATTGCGGTGGTCAAGGAGGCGGAGGATCCTATTGTGAAGCTCGAAACGATATTCTACTCCCAGCCGCAGTTTGCGAGGGATGCGGACGGCACGTGGCGCCATGTTGAATATGCAACGACGACCGCAGAAGCACTGCAGACGCCGTGGTCGCGCCTCTTTTCACTCATTATCCCTACGGTTTTTGCCTTAAATATTTCGCCGTTTTCAGAATTAGGCGACGGGTATGTTACTGGGTATGGGTCCGGGTTAGGTGCAACTCAGGCAGCATGTAGAAGCAGTGCCGTAAGCGATAGGGCTGGGGATGGCGCTAATGTCGCTTTGGCGACATTTGTTGTGTACACGGAATTAATTGTGACTCCCGATGAACCCACAGGCTGGTTCTGCGACGCGTATACGTATCGCGGCTTCCTTCCGTTCATTACTTCAGCAATGCCAGGCGGCTCATCTGTTTCTGCGGCGACTTTAAACGTCTATGCGACTGCCAAAACAAACCTCACGAATGACGGCACTGATTACATCACCGTCACCCAGACGTCTCAGGCGACGCATACGGCGCTTGTTGCTGCCGATTGGGACAATGTGAGCGGCGAGGGAATAGATTCTGGAGAGCGGAAAGACATAACCTCTATTTCAACAGGAGCATACCTCGTGTTTACGCTCAATGCGACCGGCAGGGGATGGATCAAGGGGAGCGGACAATCGTCGAACTGTTCTGCGACTGCGGGCATCACTTGTCTCGGGCTTCTTGAGGGGCATGATCATGCTGGCAGCACCGCTGAAGTTGCCTCCAATTCTGTCACTTTCTCTTCTGCGGACCAAACAGGCACGACGCAGGATCCGTACTTGTCGGTGACGTACACCGCGCCGGTAAGCGCGCTCCCGTTCGGGCCGTCGTTTTCGGTCGGTTCGAGTGGGCGGTTCGAGGTAGGAGCGGACGGGAGATTCGAAATCAGTCCTTTCTGAGGCATACGTCGGTCTATTCACTTTCCTTTCTCGCAAAAATTAACGACCTCCGATGTCGTTACTGATCCTCGAATGACGGAGCCAATGTCCGCAATGTCCGACTTCGTAAGTCGGACATTGCTATTCGAGTGTTAAAATCTAACCATGGCCTCTCGGATTTTTTTGCTGTCTCTGCTCTGCATGGTTTTTCTTGCTCCTCTTCACGCAAATGCCGCGCGGCTTTGGTCCTCTGGTTGCGAGTTCCAGGGGAACAACCCCGGAAATGCGACGGCGGATCTCGAGTTCACCATCGACTTCCAGGATGCTGCGGACACGACCATCGATTCAACAATAAAGCGAAGCGGTCTCTCCTCGTGTCGCGCTAATACCGATTCAAATGACATAGCCTCGTTTCAACACCGATTTAGCAGTGGTTCTACAAACGATTTGTATATACGCTTTTATCTCTACATTGCGACTACGCCAGGACAGACCACAGATATTCTCACGTTGTATCAGAATGACACCGACGAAGCTGGCGCGGTCGTCCTCAACACCAATCGGACTCTTAGTTGGGCAAACGATGGCGCTACAATCGCAGGCACGAGTGTCGTTGCCCTGAGAACTGCCACGTGGTATCGCATTGACCTCAACTTTGACGCAAGCAGTCAGGCGATTATCTTGGTTGACGGTACCACTGTCGTAGACGTAACGGCTGATGCACCAGATGCCGCAATTGCGGGATTCGGGATCTGCCAGGGCACAGGGCATGTCTGTGACCAAGGCTCGGGGGATTTGTACTTCGACGATATGGCCATAAATGACAATACAGGGAGCACGCAGAACTCGTGGCCAGGACCGGGGAAAATTGTACACCTTCAGCCCGATTCCGCAGGCGACACCGATAATTCAACAACGACGCCGACTGGCTGGCAGCAGGTGGACGAAATTACACCGGACGACATAACGACGACCGCGTGGCTTGACGCTGACAACGACATCCTTGACGTCAATTTAGAATCTCACTCCTCCGCCGGCATTGATCCAAACAGTAGTATCACATTCGTATCGCCCGGAATACGAAGCGTTGTAGACGGTGTGGCAGGTGCAACATGGCAATTAGGACTAAAATCCCAGTCGAGCGGCACGATCGTGAATGGTACAGCGCAAGTTCACAATGACCGCACCTGGAAAACGAATGGTGATATCAATCCATCATTTCCCGGAAATTATACGCTTCACTCTTTTACGGATCCGCAGGCAGGTGGACCGTGGACTCCACTCTTGCTAGATTCCATGCAGATCCGAGCGTCTACAACCGAGGCTACACCTGATGTAGGAATCTCGACCTTGTGGGCACTTGTGGAGTATGTAATCCCTCAAGCGCGCATCGGCCTTAAAAACGCGCGCATCAAATTCTCCGGCGGCCGCATCCTCCTGCGCTCCACCAATCAATAAATTAACGACCTCCGATGTCGTTATAACGACATCGGAGGTCGTTATTCGAGTGCCAGATCTTTAATCGGCTCGATTTCGATGTCTCGAAGGTAGTCCTTCAGTGCGGCGGGGTATGGCCCGAAGGCGTCCTTGAAGAACGACGTGGTGACCACAGAGGGGAAATTTGACTTCCCGCAGTAGTCCAGGTAGCTACTAAAACGATACGACTGCAAGTAGGCTTCGGCCTTCGATGCGCTTCTCACGGCCCTTTCTCTCCAGTTTTCGGATCCCCGCAAGTAATCGAGCGGATTGAGGTGGATGTAGTGAAGTATGTGATTGAAATGGCTGTCTTTCACAATTGGTACTTTTTTAGTACTGCCCTGGAATACGTACCCGTGCCGATGGTATTTTTCATTAAAGTATTTGGCATACCCGACGTTCAGCTTCCTCAAAAATGCACTGATTCCTTGGTCCTCTTTTTCCGAAAGCAGGAGGTGGTAGTGGTTACGCATGAGGCACCACCCATGGATGTCGACGAGCTGCCTCCGGGTAGCCTGCTTGTCTTTTTGCAGCGCGTACGTCGTGTTATTGGCAGGGCGCACATCGTTAAAGAGATACATGCTTCGGATGAACCTGATATAGTCGCCACTCTCGGGAAAAATGGTCTTGCCGTCGACTCCCCGGTTGAGAGCGTGATAAAAATCCATGCTGGCATCCTATCATTAACGACATCCGATGTCGTTAATTGGGAGCGGGAGTCGGTGTGGGGGCAGAATCTGCGCGGGTATGTCGTTAATCCCGAAATCAGAGGAGGACAAAGAAAGCGAAATTGGTGGCGATGTGCCACAATACAGGCATGCTCAAAGTAGCCATTAATGGGTTCGGGAGAATTGGGAGGGCTTTCTTCCGCCTCGCGGAAGTGAATCCTGCTTTAGAAATTGTTGCCATTAATGACCTCGGCGACGCGGAAAATTTTGCGTACTTGTTGCGGCGCGACAGTGTGTACGGGCCAGCACCGTTTTCCGTCGGGTTCGAGGAAGGCGCGATTATCGCAAACGGAAGAAAAGTGAAATTTATTTCGGAACGAGAGCCAGTAAAGCTGCCCTGGAGAGATATGGAGATTGACGTTGTCGTGGAATCGACCGGCATCTTTGAAAGCTATGAAAAGGCTAAAGCGCACCTTGATGCAGGCGCTAAGCGCGTTGTAATTTCTGCTCCTGCAAAAGGTGATCCGCCAGAAGGTGTGACGGGCGCTATGGTCTTGATGTCTATTAATGAAGAGAAACTGAAAACCTGTGACATCTCTTCAAACGCTTCATGCACCACAAACGCCGGTTCCCCGCTTATCGCCATTCTTGACGAAATGCTCGGCATTGAGAAAGCACTTTTGAACACCGTGCATGCGTACACCGGTACCCAGGCGCTCGTTGATGGCCCTGCGAAAAATGATCACTTACGCGGTCGTGCCGCGGCCGCGAACATCGTACCCTCGTCAACGGGCGCGGCGAAGGCAACAGGGAAAGTGCTCCCAAATGTAGACGGCAAGTTCGACGGCGTTTCGATTCGCATTCCGATACCAGTTGGGTCTATTGCTGACATCACCTTCGTGGCGAAGCGCGATACCACCGTTGAAGAAGTGAATAGGATTTTACTAAAGGCGTCTAAAGAGAAGCGTTGGGAAGGGATCTATACGGCATCCGAAGAGCCATTAGTTTCATCAGACATCGTTGGAGACACGCATGCCGCTATTGCAGATCTTTCCCTGACTCGCGTGGTTGGCGGTAATCTTGTGAAGGTCTTTTCGTGGTACGACAACGAAATGGGGTATGCAAACACACTGGTCCGTCACGTCATTGAAACGGGGAAATACGTATCATGAGGGTTGTCTTTGCATCCGATCACGCAGGATTCGACCTGAAGAAAGCTTTGAAAATATATGTTGAACTGATAGGCCACGAGGTCGTTGACGTCGGGGCGCATGAGCTCGATATGAAGGATGACTACGTCCAGTTTGTACGAGAGGCAGCGAAATTTATTTCAAAAGATGATAAGGATACGCGAGGCATTATTATAGGGGGATCCGGTCAAGGTGAGGCCATGGTCGCTAACCGCGTGAAGGGAGTTCGTGCGGCAGTTTACTATGGAGAGTCATCTCGGAAACAGACGGACGCGGAAGGCAGGGAGCTCGACATGATTACGTCAGTGCGTGAACATAATAATGC
>CAYHYY010000006.1:27011-34712 GCA_964360975.1 uncultured Candidatus Saccharibacteria bacterium
CGAAGAAATAATAAAACTTTCCCGCGAACACAATAATGCAAACATCCTCTCTCTGGGCGCTCGTTTTCTTTCGGGTGATGAAGCAAAGCTTGCGGTGAAGAAGTGGCTAGAAACGAAGTTTTCTGGGGCAGAGCGTCACGCGCGGCGGATAAAAATGATTGACACATGATGCGAGCGGTTGAGGTGGTACCGACAGTCGTTCCGGACTCATTCGATGACGTGGTTCGGATTGCTGAAGCGTGCCATCCATTTGCAAGAAGAATTCACATTGATGTTGCCGATGGAGGCTTTGCACCAAATACTACTTGGATGCCGGAGGACGGTGACCAGTTGCCAGATACCATGGAATTTGAAATACATCTCATGGTTGCCGATCCACACGAGGTTGGTCTTTCCTATGCGCGCGCTGGCGCAACAGGACTCATTGGCCACGTCGAAGCATTTGGCGAGGCGGCGCAAGCGAAAGCAGCGTTTGACGCCTGGCGAGAGGCTGGCATACACACGGTCGCGACCGCTGCACTTTTGCAGACCAAGCTTGAAATTGTTTCGCCGTTCGTGGAGTTCAGTGACTTTGTCCTTCTCATGACGATAGCTTCGATTGGGGTGCAGGGTATTCCGTTCGAGGAAAACAGCATTGAGCGTATCAGTGCATTCAACGGTATGCATCCCGAGGCGACCATAGGTGTCGATGGTGGTGTTTCCGAGAAAAACATTGAGATTCTCGCGAAAGCCGGGGCTACTCATTTCTGCGTTGGTTCCGCAATCTCGAAAGCAGAGGATCCTGCGACGATGTACGAGCATCTGACTAGTTTGGCGAAAGTCTCCGCGCTATAATTCATTCATGGCGCATCTCTCTGAAGAAAAGAGCGTCATGCTCGAAGAGAAAGCTCGGGCAATACGCGAAACGGTGATTCACATGCTGACGGCCGCCGGTTCGGGACACACCGGAGGCTCACTCGGCATGGCGGACATCTTCACGCTCCTCTATTTTCATGTCTTGAAGCACGATCCCAAAAATCCCATGTGGGAGGACCGCGATCGCCTCATCCTTTCAAACGGTCACATTACGCCGGTTCGCTACGCCGCGATGGCGCACGCGGGGTATTTTCCGATCGAGGATTGTCTCACCTTGAGAAAATTTGGTTCGCCGCTTCAGGGTCATCCGGAGCGCGACATGCTCCCTGCGGTTGAAACAACCTCTGGCCCCTTGGGCTCCGGACTTTCTCAAGCGGCGGGCATTGCGTATGGCGCACGAATGGACGGCAAGAAGTTTCGCGTGTACTGCCTTACGTCTGACGGCGAACAACAGGAGGGAAACACCTGGGAAGGCGCAATGTTTGCGGCAAAGTATCGCCTTACCAATCTCACGCAAATTGTTGATAGAAACAACATCCAGATCTCGGGTACGACGGAGGGCGTGATGCCGCTTGAGCCATTTGCGGACAAGTACCGCGCGTTCGGGTGGCACGTCATTGAGGTAGATGGTCATAATATGGAGGCCGTCGCAGACGCCATTGAGCAAGCAAAGGTTATAACGGAAAAGCCAACGTGTATCATCGCGTACACTATTCCTGGGAAGGGGGTTGCTTCTATCGAGGGCGACTACAAGTGGCACGGCGTGTGGCCGAAAAATAAGGAACAGGAAGAACAATTTATCAAAGAAATAGAAGAATCGTACAAGAAGTAATATGACGTATACGAAAGTTTCGACCGGCTATGTGGTTCGGCTGTTCCCAGGCGAAAACGCTCACGAGGCATTCGTAAAATTTGCTCAGAAAGAGGGAATTAAGGGTGCCTCGATAACCGGACTTGGCGCGGTGAAAGACATAGAGCTCGGGTATCTTCATCTGGAAGAGAAGAAATTTCACTTTACGAAACATGAAGGTATGTACGAATTAGTGGGAATGAATGGCAATATCGCGATTGTTGACGGTGAACCAGCGGCGCACATACATGCGGCATTTTCAGATGACAACCACCTCGTGATTGGCGGCCACGTGAAGTCTATGACGGTTGCGGTAGCCATAGAAGCCCACGTCATCCCGCACGGCGTTGAGATAAAAAAAGGATTGGATGAGTTCAGCGGACTTAATATGCTCCAGCTTTCTGAAACTCTATGATCGATCCTTCCGCAAAACTGACAGACAAAATTTTTGCGGATGATATTCCGACGGCTTCGACCAGAGACGGTTTTGGCAAGGGATCAGTCGAAGCCGGAAAGAAAGACCCGCGCGTCGTGGTCCTTTCAGCGGATCTTTCAGAATCAACACGCGCAGACTGGTTCGCGAAAGAATTCCCAGACCGTTTTATTGAAGTTGGCGTTGCGGAGCAGAATATGGCGACGGTTGCGGCAGGTTTGGCAACGTATGGAAAGATCCCGTACATCTTGTCGTATGCAGCGTTTTCCCCGGGAAGAAATTATGAGCAGATACGAACGACCATCGCCTTGAACGATGTGCCAGTCATTGTCTGCGGCATGCATGCAGGACTTCAGACAGGGCCGGACGGCGCAACACATCAAATGCTTGAAGACATAGGCATGATGCGCATGCTCCCTCATTTTATTGTCATCGTTCCGGCTGATGCAGAGGAGGGTAGAAAAGCCGCGGCGCTTGCTGCAACGACCGGTACGCCAGTCTATTTGAGGTACGCGCGAGAAAAAATGCCAGTCATCACGACCCCGGAGACGCCATTTGCAATCGGTAAAGCTATTTCTCTGTGGTTGCCCATCGAAGGAAAGAGTGCAGATGTCGCGATTTTCGCGTGCGGATCACTCGTCTATGAGGCGCTCAAAGCTGCTAGAGCGCTTGAGGAAAAAGGCGTGAGTGTCCGAGTTCTCGATGTCCACACCATAAAACCTTTGGACAAAGAAGCAATTGTTTCAGCCGCGAAAGAAGCGAGGGCAGTGGTTACCGTTGAGGAACACATGGCGAACGGCGGGTTTGGAAGCGCCATCGCGGAACTTCTCTCATCAGAATTTCCAGTGCCTATTGAGCGCGTCGGCGTGAAAGACAAATTCGGCCAATCAGGAACAGCAGTGGAGCTTTTCAAACACTACGAGGTTGATGCAGACGCTATTCAAGCGGCAAGCAAAAAGGTTCTAGGAAGAAAATAATCTCTCATTATTTGATCTCATCCTGACTATGGAATTTTTTTTCTCATTACTACAACCACTACCGACTACGTTTCTCGTGTGGACACTCGAGATAGTAGGCAGTGTCATTGCGTCCCTGGTATTTATGTCGTTTTTCGAATATCTCGTGCACGGGTACTTTATGCATCAGAAATCGTTACCTGAATTTATGTACCGTCTCGTACCACCGTTTGAAAATGCGTTTCAAGACCACGCCACTCTGCACCACGGTAAGTACTATAAACAGTTTAATTTTGAGCCAGACCCTGCGGGGCGTGACCTGAATATCACGATCAGTCCTCTCACCACGCTCGGCGGGTTCATGTTGATATTGCCTGTCGTTATGCTTGCGGCAGTATACCTGTCAGTTGTTTTTGCTGGAGCGCTTCTCGCCGTGTATTTTCTCTATAATCTTGTGTGGAACATTATTCATCCAGAAATGCACAAGCCTCAACATCCTTTCTGGTCTCGTTGGGTGCCTACAAGTTTCTTGCCAGGCACCACTACATGCACCACACGCTGCATAGGCAGCATATCCATAAAAATAACAACATTATCATTCCTATTGCGGATATCGTTCTTGGTCAAAAGGCGGTCCCTAATGAGGTTCAGCGCGAGGAAATGCGGAAGTTAGGCTTTATTGACGAGCCGGTGCGTTAAGATAGAGAGGTGAGAATCTACATTATTCGGCATGGCGTTACGGAGTCCAATGAAAGCGGAGTACGGCAGTCGCGCGAGGGGCAACTGAGTCAAGAAGGTATAGAGCAAGCGCGGGCACTGTCGGATAAAATGGCCGGTCTCGTTGTCGATTCAATATTCACCTCACCGTACCCCCGCGCGCGGCAAACCGCAGACATTATTTCTGCAAAGGTAAAGCAGCTCTTGGTTCAGGAGTCCGAATATCTATCGGAAATTCGTTTACCTTCAGAGATTATTGGCATTCCCACCAACGACCCAAAAGCGAAGCGAATTGTTACATCAATTGACGAGCATACGGCGCAAAAAGGTTGGCGCTACTCTGACGAGGAAACCTTTGAGGAATATGCGGGGAGAGCACATGCAGTGCTCGAGTACATTACGAAGACTGGGTTCAACCATGTGGTCGTCGTATCACATCACCGCTTCATAAAAGTTCTCGTCGGGGTTGTGCTTTTGGGAAAGAATTTTACCGCGGACACGTTTGTCACTGTCAAAAATAATGTGTACATCAGTAATACTGGTATCACCATCTGCGAGTTGAACGAGAAAATTGGTGGATCGTGGCGATTGCTCACACTCAATGATCACTCGCACGTTATGAGTGGTATACATAAGGAGCATGAGGGGAAAGAAGGTTAATTCTATGACTGCGGCGTTTCTCATTCTCCTGCTTTTCGGGGTTGTTTTCGCGTACCTTGTAGCCCGAGAAGACAAAGTAGTCTCGGATACGTTTGAGTATGCGCCAAAGACGATTCAGGAACTCAAGGAGCTTAACCAAACGTTGTATGGTACAAGTTCTCCAGTTTCTCCTTAGTGAGCAGTCCTTTCTGAGCGCCAATTTCCTGCACGACATAGGCTGCATTGATGAGCCCGTGTTTCATTGACTCCTCAAGCGGCATGCCAGTCGCGAAATAAACCGTAGTCGTCGAAGTGAACGCATCACCCGCACCAGTGCGATCGATAGGTTTTTTTGGATCCTTATACATCGGCAAGTGAATTGATTTCCCATTTTCTAGAGCATAGGCACCATTTTTGTCGTCCGAGACGATGACCGTTTTGGGTCCGAGTTCCTTAAGCTTTTGCATAAGCATGGGAACATCGTCTGCGGTCTCCGGGAGGCCTAAGATGCGCTGGGCCTCTTCCTTATTGACGACGAGGAGATTTGAGCGAGCATAGATACGCTTCAGCCGTTTGGCGCCAAGCTTTATCTGGAACGTACCCGGCTGGAAACAGAAAAAAATATTTGGATGCGCCTCAAGGTAGTCGGCGACGTCGTCGTGGTATTGTTCTGTTCCACTCGCGAGCGAAGAAAAGTATACTATCTTTGGCTCTGGCAAATCCTTCGGGAATTGGTATGGGTACGCGTGATGGTTAATGAGGATGGTTCGTTCGTCGCCATACCACAAGACATAGTGGTAATTCGTCGGGACTCCATCGTGTTGTTTTACGTACGTCGTATCGAGTTTCTCACTCTTGAAATATTCTACAATTTGGTCGCCGTTCAAATCCTTTCCCGTATTCGAGACGAAGCCCGACGAGAGACCGAGGCGCGCTGCCGAAACTGCAGCGTTTGCAGCGTTTCCGACACCGAAAACTTTGGTAGAAGACTCGAACGGCACTTTATCGCCGAACCGAAGACAAATCTCACATTCCTCATTGTCCACTTTGCAGTGCACTTCGGCGTCTTTGATTCGTATAAAGTCGTCGATAACGCAGTCTCCAATTGCTATGAAATCCATTTGCGTCATGTTCCGATTGTAACACCCATACCGCCTGCTCTAGAACAGCGCGAGTTCTAATTCTAAATGCAACACCTAACATGTGTTGCATTCAGATTTAGATTTCGGGCAGTTGCATTGAACAATTGCATCACAGGCCAAAAAAGTATCTCATGACTAAATCTATCTCTACGCACCATATACAAATCTGTTGCTATAGCAACAGATTTGTATATACCGAATACCACCATATTACCGCAGCCCAAACGCTTCTTTAAAACGTCGATCGTATTCCATTTCTTCAACGATGAGATAAAGCATGTCTTTGCCGATCTTGAAGTCCGCCTTGAGAAGACCCATAAGATCTTCGCATTCATATGGGTAAAGCCACACGCTGTCCTGGAGCCTTATAAATCCTATCGCCTTCAGTGATCGACGAACCTTTTCACGCAGTGATTTCCTATACTCAGGAATATCAAAAATAAGAAGACGCCACTTTCCGTCCCAACGCTTCGGCTTCTCAAGCGCGAAGCTCTCCAATTCGAGCTTACGTAGTTCAACCTTGCCCTTTTCGGTCAGACGCAACTTAGAATCCTCGAAAGAAATGTAGCCGCGTCTGATGAGCTGATCTTTCGAGCGCTTAATGACTGACTTTTGTTGCCGGTGGGGCAACATGCCCAATTTCGCCATTGCACCAAGAACGTTTGGCGCAATGAGACCGACTGCGAGTATTCCGGTCACCGCAACGGAGTGAAGTATCAATTTTCGAATGTGGGCATTCTTTCGTCTCTTTTTTGCACTCTGTTCAAGTTTTCCCATGCAGATTTCGCATCATACTCGCGGCCGGGCAATATACAAGTTCATAGCTATAGCAACGAAATTGTATATTTACCTAACGCGACAGTTCTTGAAAATATCAAAATGCTTAGTGACTCGTGACTGTTTCCCAAGGTTCGATTCCAAGGAGGGCGGCAAGTTTGAGATAAGTTCGGACTCCGAGAAGCCTATGAAAAAACTTCAGCAGATAAAATTTATTTCACATCCAGCATTTAAAAATAGATTCGATGGGGGATTAGGAAGATTATTCATACAGCAAGGCGATAATTTTTTTCACCGCATAACTTTCCTGGCATGGCCTTTATACATTTCTGTTGCTATAGCAACAGAAATGTATAGGAGGGGATGCCAAGCATGGGTGGCATGGTTTACAGAAGTTTCGATGTGAATGGTGTAGGAACTATAGCTATGCTGCGCTTGTGGCACGGGGTACACTTTACTCATGGGACTTACGGACGAACTTAAAAAAACAGTACAAGGAGAGGTCGAGGATTCTCCCGAAGTACTTGAAATCTATAGTCGCGATGCATCGCTATTTAAGGTTGAGCCGAAGGTCGTTGTCAAAATACAAAATGCAGAGGACGTGCAAGCGGTTGTGAATTTTGCTACGGAAAAGAAAAAGGCAGGAAAAGACGTTTCAATCACCGCGCGCGCTGCTGGCACTGATATGTCTGGTGGTGTGCTTGGTTCCTCAATCATTCTCGACACCACCACCCACTTCAACCGATTTATAGAACTTGGTGAAAATTACGCGATAGCTGAGCCCGGTATGTTCTTCCGTGATTTTGATGCGAAGACGAGAGAAAAGAACATGGAAATGCCAGGGTATCCCGCGTCCAGGAACTTAGCGGCGCTTGGTGGCATGGTTTCCAATAATGCCGGCGGCGAGAAAAATTTGAAACTTGGCAAGACCGCGCGCTATGTCGAAGCGTTGGAGGTGGTTTTAGCAGACGGCGGGGTGCATTCGTTGCAAAATCTCGAAGGTGATGCTTTGAGGGAAAAACTTGAGGAGGCGTCATTTGAAGGGGATCTGTATCGATCAATCGCTACACTCGTACGAGAAAACAAAGCTCTCATAGAGCATACCAAACCGACCGTAACCAAGAATTCATCGGGCTACGCTTTGTGGGATATTGGCGACGGCGAGAACTCATTGAACCTTGCCCGGCTTTTTGCTGGCGCGCAGGGTACCCTCGGCATCATCACGAAAATCCGACTGGGGTTGGTCCAGCTCAAATCCGCTTCCTCAATGGTCGTCATTATGCTGAAGGATTTCAAGGATCTTGAAACGGTTGTTCCCGCAATCCTCGCGAC
>CAYHYY010000007.1:0-30995 GCA_964360975.1 uncultured Candidatus Saccharibacteria bacterium
CGAGCCACCGCCCTGGCCGGGCAGGCCCGTCTCGGGCAGGCCGATACTGGTTTACTCTTAATCCCCGCGGCAAGCCGCGGGCATTGAAACCTAGTAAAATGAAGATATGCCTTTCATGCGCGATTCAAAACACAAGACAATACTCATCGTCGTCTTCGGCATTCTTCTCGTAGTGGGGATAGTCGCTCTGTACTGGTGGCAACGAGGGGATGCGTTTTTGGTACAGCCGCAAGCGGGAGAAGCAACTGACTTTACGGAAAAAATCAAAAGTTATGTCGTGGAAAATATCGGACAGCCGATTGAAGGATTCAGCGCCGATATTTATTTACAAGCATTTCCAGGATTATTGGAAGTGGATTTTAACAGAGTAAAAACCAGAGAAGGAGCGTACGCATATGCTGATGGCAAGCTGGGGTTTGTTCGTACCAGGAACGATGTCAGCACCTCTGCGGAAGAAGCAATTTCAAAAGAGGGCCACCAGACACTTTTTGAAAATATTCGCGGGCGGCTTGGTGTCCATCTCTCGGTTGATGAAATAATAAATGGCATAGCGGCGCAGGGGTCGGGGAAGATAACCGGCACGATTTTGCTCGGACCAACGTGTCCCGTCTTACGCGACCCGCCCGACCCAGAGTGTGCCGACAAGCCGATATTCGGTGACTTTATTGTCCAAAACGCAATGGGTAGTGTTGAGTTCACACGATTCTCAACGCAAAGAGATGGTAGCTTTTCAGTAACGCTTCCTGCGGGGGAATACTACATTACATGGGTGGAGCCGCGGGGATTGCCGGGACAACAGGGCCGTTTGGTAAATGTTATCGCTGGAGAAACAACCGAAGTGACAATAGCTTTTGACACGGGAATACGATAACCACAAAAAAATCCGCTTGACAAAGAATGGGGACGGTCACGATTAATGTTATGCCCTCTATGCCCAGTCTCGCTCGTGTCGAAGCGAGCAAGGCATGGGAGACGAGCCTCTTTCGGGTATCTCTCATCGCATCTGTTACCTACACAATCGACACCACGAGACCTATATGTCTCCCCTTGCAATCTATTTAGTCCCCATGTATGATGACCGTATTAAACTCACTGCCCCTACTCGTAAGAGTAAGGGCAGTTTTGTTATAATGAACAAATGGCAGATAAGGAAAGGGTATCAATTTTGATTGATGGAGGGAATTTTTTTAAAAAGATTCGTGAACACAGTCTTGTTCCAAAGGGATCAAATTTTAATTATTCAAAATTTGGGGATCTTTTAGCTCGCGGGAGATCAATTGTCTCGAAAGCCTACTATATAGGTATTGTTAGAAATTTTGATAATAGTGAAAAAAGTCAGAAGATGGTCGCGAGTCAGCAAAAACTATTAAGTCATATCGAGAACTACGGGTATCTAATTAAGCGAGGGAAAATTGTCTATGACAATAAAATTAGAGAAAAAGGAGTTGATGTGCAATGAGCGATAGATTTAGTTATTGGCGCGGCTGAGAATATTTATGATATAGCCATTATCGTTAGTTCCGATACGGATTTAATTCCCGCAATCAAATATGTGAGGTCAAGAGGTAAAAGGGTTGAGTATGTAGGTTTTTCAGATTCTTCTTCGCTTGGAATGGTTAAAGAGTCAGATAGTAGTATTTTGTTGCTCAAAGAGCAGTTCGATGACTTGAGAGCTTAATATTTGGTAGAGGTTCTTATTTTTTACTAGGTTTCAATACCTCGCGGCTATGCCGCGGGGATTGAGGGTAAACCAGTATCGGCGGAGGCCGATTCTCTACCTAGAAAAACACCCCGGTGCCGCCCGCTCAATACCCCGTCCCCTTTGGGGCGGGGTAAGACGGGCGGCTTGTTTTACCCGACTATCAGCGAGCAACTGCTGAGGCCGCTATGCCGAACGGACGCGTTTGGTGTATTCTTCAGAACACATGACGCAGGAGGAGGCGCTCAACATTCTGAAGACGGGAGCAAATGTTTTTTTGACGGGTGAGCCAGGGAGCGGTAAGTCACACACGGTAAACGCGTACGTCGCCTACTTAAAGGCGCGCGGTATCGAGCCAGCCATTACGGCATCGACGGGAATAGCCGCGACTCACATTCACGGGATGACAATACACGCTTGGAGCGGAATCGGCATCGCGCAGTCACTCTCGCCTGAAGATCTAGACGGAATCGCCTCACGTGAGTACGTCGTAAAGCGCATACGCCCGGCCAAGGTTCTTATCATTGACGAGATATCCATGCTCTCTGCGAACACGCTCGACATGGTGGAGGCGGTTGTAAGGGAAGTGAGGCAGTCGTCGGATGTATTCGGTGGATTACAGATTGTCTTGGTCGGCGATTTTTTTCAATTGCCCCCCATTGTGCGGAATGTCTCGAATCAGTCATCGCAGGATGCGTTTTTCCCCGACGAGCAGCAGGGTATCTATGCATTTACGGGAAGCGCATGGAAGCGGGCAAAACCCATCGTGAGTTATCTTACTGAACAGCACCGCCAGGATGACCCTGAATATCTCGGCGTGCTTTCTGCGATCCGTACGAATGAGCTCACGGAAACTCACCGTGCCCATATCGCGTCGCGGAAGGTGAATGCGAAACTTCCGCGCGGGATAACAAAGTTGTTTTCGCATAATGCGGATGTTGATCGCATCAATGCGGAAGAGCTTGCGAAACTCCCCGGCATGCCGAAACGTTTTTCCATGACCTCACGCGGCCGTGAGTCGCTCGTCGAAACTTTGAAGCGCGGGTGTCTATCGCCGAACATCCTCGAACTCAAAGAAGGCGCTTCGGTCATGTTTACCAAGAACAGTATCCAAGGAGGGTTCGTTAACGGCACGCTTGGCACGGTCACCGGGTTCGCTTCAGAGTCCGGGTATCCGGAGATTCGAACGCTCACCGGGAGGAAGATTACCGTTACGCCGCTTGATTGGAATATCGAAGAGAATGGGAAGTCTCTCGCGACCATTAGCCAACTTCCGCTTCGCCTCGCGTGGGCGATGACGGTCCATAAGAGCCAGGGGATGAGCATGGATGCCGCAGTCATGGATTTGTCGAGCGCGTTCGAATACGGACAGGGATACGTGGCACTTTCCCGCGTCCGCCGACTGAAAGGGTTACACCTTCTCGGCATTAATGCTCGTGCCCTTGAGGTGCATCCAGGAATCCTAGAAAAGGATGCAGCATTCCGCGAACAATCAGAGATCGCTGGGAGTTCCTTCGCCGAGTTAGGGAAGGATGAACTCGATAAGCTCCATCGAAACTTTGTCATCGCTTCTGGAGGGAGCGAAACCGTGTTAAAAGCAAGCAAAAAGAAAACGAAGAGAAAAAAAGATAAAGAGGAAACACAGAGCGCTCCTTTAGGAAAGCTCGAATCGATTCGAAAAAAGTATCCAAGAGCCTATACCTCGTGGAGTGAGGCCGATGATGAGGAACTTAGGTACTCGTTTGAAAAAGAAAAAGATCAGAATAAGCTCTCGGAAAAATTCGGCCGCCAGCCGAACGCGATTCGCGCTCGGCTGGTGAAACTTGAGCTCATTGATGAAGGGCACGGAGAGATTCTCTAGAGCATGTCCGGAAACCTCCCCCTACCTAAAAACCGCTCATTTCCTACTCAACATTTCGTCTCGTCCTCAACGTACTCTCAGTACGCTTCGGACTCCGACTCATGTCTCATGACGGAAATGAGCGGTTTCGGTTCGGGTACCGCGGGTTTCCGGACATACTCTAGGTAAGGAACTAGACCGCAGTACCATACATCTATGTACTTCCTCTACCTCCTCCTCTGCAAAGACGGCAGCATCTATACGGGAATAACGACCGACGTGAAGCGGCGGTTCGAAGAACACGAGGTAGGGAAGGGAGGTCGATATACGAGAGCGAAGAAGGCAAAAAAGATTTTATACACAGAGGAGTGTGGGACGAGAAGTGTCGCTTTGACGCGAGAGGCAGAGATAAAGAGTTGGTCTCGCAAAAAGAAATTGTCCTTAACTCGGTAAGAAAATTGTTATACTACTTACTATGGAACCAACACAGCATCCCGTAGAACTTCGTATACCGGCACCTGAGCAGTCGTCGCGCCTGCTGGCACTTTTGACTTTGCTCTTCTTCATTCCGAAACTTATCATGGCGCTTCCTCACGTTATCGTTCTCTATTTTCTCGGCATCGTCGCATTCTTTATCATATTCGCAGGGCAGGTCGTGGTGCTGTTTACTGGGAAATATCCGAAAGAAATGCACGAGTTCGTTGTCGGTATTATGAGATGGCAGATACGCGTGAATGCATACCTCATGGGGCTCCGTGACGAATATCCGCCGTTTACTTTCAAGGAATAATGAATAAGATTCTTGTCGTAGCTATTAGTCTCTTCATAATTCTCGCAGCAGGGTTCTATGCGTTCAATGCATACATCTACAATGAAAAGCAGGGGGACGAGGGACTTTTTACTGGCCCGCGAGATGGCTTGTATTACATTTCTGGTGAGCCGATTCAACTTACGGATGGCGCGTCAAAAATTCCAGTCGCCCAGGATTCTGCCTCGATGACTACGACGCGGTATTTTGGGAATGAAGCTCGAGGGGACTTCGACGGGGATGGTGACGAAGACATTGCATTTCTCATAACGCAGGACGGTGGTGGCTCAGGCATCTTCTTTTACCTCGCTGGAGCGATAAATTTAGGCGACGGTATGTACAAAGGAACAAACGCAATGCTCATTGGCGACAGAATTGCCCCGCAGACGACAGAGTATAAAGATTTAGGTGAACCGTATGGTGCGCGCGTCATAGTCAACTATGCCGATCGCGCTCCTGGAGAAGCTATGGCAACCGTTCCTTCTATTGGGAAAAGCCTCTACGCGAAGTACAGCCCGACTACCAATGACTTTGGAGAAGTGGTCCAGGACTTTGAGGGAGAAGCTGACTCGTCCGTTATGGAGCTCAATATGAAAACGTGGAACTGGATTTCTGCGCTCTACAACGACGACACAACACTTGCACCGAAAAAGGCTGACACGTTCACGCTAACCTTTGACAGTGACGATACATTTTCTGCGACGACTGATTGCAACCAGATGAGCGGAAGCTATACGGTCATCGGATCAAAAATTTCTTTTAGCTCAATTGCGTCGACGTTGAAGTACTGTGAGGGTTCGCAGGAATCCGATTTCTCAAAGCTTCTTGAGAACGCGTCAAGTTATCTTTTCACCTCAGAAGGAGAACTGATTCTTGAACAAAAGCTTGATAGCGGTATCGCCGTATTCAAGTAACACTAGTGCACGATGCATCCAGTACTCGTCTTCCCCGCGAGTCGCAAGACTGCAGAACAGACGGTCTCAAAACTCTCCGGCTTTTTGAAAATGTGGTCTTCACCTTCGAGGCGGATCAACTCCGCTGGTTTCTTGTTCGATGAAAGGAAGGTCATCAGTCCTTCGGTCTGGCGGTAGGGGATCGTCTTGTCCTCAGTGCCGTGAACAAGAACGATTTTCTGACCAGAGAGCTTAGCGACGTTGTTGTAGATTGAAGCCTTCGCGTACTCATCGAAATTGTCATCTTGCGCTGTTCCACCGAACTGCACATTGAATATCGAATTGTCCAAAGCGGTGAGCATGGTTGTCCAATCCGCGACGCCCGCGATAGACATCGCTCCTTTGTAGTCTCCCGGGTTATCAACCAATAGTTTCATCGCAAGGTATCCTCCGTAACTGTTGCCCACAAGGTAGATGTTCTGGTAACCATTACGCGTCGCAAAATCAAGAATAGCCGCGCGCGCATCCGTTGCATCTTTCACGCCAACTTTCCCTGTTATGGATTCAGCGAAGACCCTTCCGAATCCTGCCGAGCCGGGGTAGTCGAGCTTTAAGACTCCAACGTCTGCCTCGCGCGCTGTTTCAAGCATCCAATCATAGCCACCATACGAGAAATATGGATGGTAGCCAATTGACGATTGCCGGTAGGGGCCTCCGTGAAGCCAAACGAGAAGTGTGTCCGAGTTCCCGCTCTTTTCCAGGAGAAATACTCCAGAGAGTCCGTTCTTCAGGGTCGTCACCACCTTGCCTGCGGTTTCTAGCGATCCGCTTGAAGGAAGAGAGAATTCACGAGTCTTTCCTGTTGCGGGGTCGTATACCATAGGGCGAACACCTTGCTCATCAGCGACACCGAATAGAAAAACGTTACCGGTCCGTATCAGGTTCGCATCATACGAAACGTTACTGGCAATTTGGGCTAGCGAATAGTCGGTGAGCGAGTATTTGTACAGTGACCACGCGTATGGATTATCGCGGTTAGCAGTGAAAAGAATAGAGCCGTCATGTATGAATTGCACGTCCGCTATCGAGTACTCTTTCGAGAAAAGCTTTTCGCTCGTAAGCGTTTTTGATGCTGGAGAGAGCTTCGCAAGATTTACTTTATATATGATCGGATCGTCCTTGATGTCGTCGATATAGAGCAGCGTTTTAGAATCAGGCGAGAAGGCAAAGACGCGAATTCCCTCGGTCAATAGGTCCCAATATGAGAGCGATTCCTCCTTCATAGAGATGGACAAATTGGTCGTATCCATAACACCGAACACGCGTTTGTCTTTCGACGGTGTCGCGGGAATATAGAACGCGATGTATCTGCCATCAGGAGAGCGGGTAAGGCGAGTCGCGCCGGAAGGCATGAGCGAACGGTAGGCCGCCATGTATGCGGGAGTTGCGTTCTCGCCAGGCGCAAAGAGCGTTGAGCCTTGCGTCGCTATGGCACATTCGCCACTTGCTATGGTGCATCGGTACCATGCTTCAGAGGAGAGCGTGTTCTTCTTGATGAGCACTTCTGAATCCGTGTGCTCGATGAGTCGTTCATACTCGACGTTTGAGGCTGAAGCAACAAGCGGCACGCACAACGCAAGCAGGGTGAGCGAAATCGCAATCTTCTCTCCCACAGTGCTGATGACGTATTCCATGCCCTCATCATACAGGCCTGCTGTGCTAGGCTGTAAACAGCATGGATCCCGTTAGAGACCGCGGTCGCACGAATAAAAGTCGTCACTTGCTATTTAATACCTTTAAAAATTATCAGATTAGCCGAGCATGGCGCGGATTGACCGCGACCTGTCTCTAACGGGATGGAATGGAATAAAGTTACCAAGTTTTCCCAGATGGTAGCGATCATCTTGTTTATAGCGGTATTTGCATTCGGTTTTTATCTGGGCACATTGTATTGAACAGAAGAGAGGGGGCTGTCAGTATGAAGGTAGCATCGTCAGCAGTACTTGAAACGACACTCAGCGTCGTATGTATACTGACGCTTGGAGCGCACTATCTCGGATTTCAAGTCCTCCCGGGAGAATATTTGCTCGTTGCTGTTGCTTTTCTTGGGACTGCTCCCGTTCTCGCGCGAGCTTTCTCTTTTTTCATGGAAGGAGAGTGGGCATCCATGGACATGCTCGCGTCCGTTGCGCTTTTCTTCTCGCTGGTAAATGGCGAATGGGCACCATCGGTTTTCATCGCTCTCATGCTTTCTCTGGCGCGACTCTTAGATAATCTGACAGAGTCAAGGACAGAGCGAGGAATTGAGAGTCTACTAAAATTTCGTCCGGAACGTTCAAAGGTCGAGCGCGACGGACGCATCGAAGAAGTTCTTGTATCAGAGATACGCGTCGGCGATGTTGTGGTTGTTGGCGCAGGTGACCGTATCCCGATAGACGGGACGATCTTGGTCGGTGATGCGGTTGTTGACGAATCCTCACTCACCGGTGAATCACTCCCAAAAGATAAGTCTGTGGGGATGCAGGTTTTCAGTTCGACCTTGGTCTTTTCTGGTGGCATTCGAATTCACGCGGATCGAGTGGGGAAAGATACGACTCTGGAGCGCATCATCGTGTTGGTGAAATCAGCGCGTGAGCAGAAATCAAAGATCAATACGCTCGGGGAGCGTTTTGGGAAGATATACCTCGTGGGCGTACTGTTTTTTGCGGCTCTGCTCTACTACGTCACACGGGATACGCGTCTTGTGCTCGCGGTCATTCTCGTCGTGTGTGCAGATGACGTCGCGATCGCGATTCCCTTGGCATTTCTTGGCGCTATCGGATCGGCTGCAAAAAACGGCGTCATCGTGAAAGGCGGAGCGCACCTGGAGGTCGTTGGCAGAGCGAAGATTTTTGTATTCGATAAAACCGGAACACTGACGAAAGGAAAGCTTGAGGTTTCCGATCTCCACGCTACGGCAGGTTCAAATGAGGACGAGCTCGTACGATACGCGGCTCTCGCATCACGCGAGTCAAAACACCCGCTCTCGCTTGCCATACTTCGGTATGCAGCATCGAAAAATATTGAGGAAGAATTCCCGAGCTCGAGTAGCATCATGGGAGGGAAGGGTATTATTGCCACCTATAAAAACTCGCGCATCATTGTTGGAAGGATGGCGTATCTTGAATCGGAGCATATTCAGATTTCTGATGGAGTAAAAAAGGAAGCAGACAGACTCGGCGATGAAGGGAAAAGTATGGTCCTCGCTGCGCTTGATGGGAGGGTTCTTGGGATCATCGCGCTCCAGGATGAACCAAAGGATGAGGCAAAAAAGGCACTCGACGCGCTCCGGGAGCTTCAGGTGACGCGATTCATCATGCTCACGGGTGATAATGCGCGTGTCGCAAAAGTCGTCGCGGACCGGGTCGGGATAGATGAATTTTATGCGGACCTATTGCCCGAAGATAAAGTTTTGAAAATTCGCGAACTTGCCAAAGAGTCTGAAGTCGTCATGGTAGGCGATGGGGTGAACGATGCTGCTGCACTTTCGGCGGCGACGGTCGGCGTGGCGATGGGCGGTATTGGGCATGATACGGCAATTGAGTCGGCAAATATTGTACTGATGAACGACGATCTTATGAAGCTGGTCGATACAGTGAAACGTGCACGTCATGTCCAGCGAATTTCGTGGCAGGACTTCGGTATTTGGGGTATCACCAATGCATTCGGGCTTGTCTTGGTATTTGCTGGCGTCATTGGCCCCTCAGGCGCTGCTGCGTACAACTTCGTCTCTGACTTTTTCCCTCTGGGAAATTCAATGAGGACGTGGTTTATGAAAAAAGGAATCTCTGCCACTTGAATTCGGGAGAAACCATAGAATCTACATCATGGTAAGCTAGTCACACCATGGAGGTTCCGGACGGTGCCAAAGACTTCGCAATCAATTTTGCGAAAAAAGCCGGCGCGATAATGCGCAAACATTTCACCGTAGGACTCAAGAAAGAATACAAGGGTGATGCGAACCAAAGTCCGGTGACTGCTGCAGACTTGGAGATTAACGCCGCGTTAATCGACGCTATTCGTGAGAAATTTCCAACGCACAGTATACTCGCGGAAGAAGAGAGTTATTTCACAGAGCCGCGTGGTGAATATCTTTGGATATGTGACCCCCTCGACGGCACAAGGCCGTTTGCAATGGGAATACCAGTTTCAGCTTTCTCACTCGCACTCACGGTAAACGGGCAAAGCATTCTCGGTGTCATTCATGACCCTTTCACCGAACGAATGTTCGTCGCTGAAAAAGGGAAGGGGGCAACGATGGACGAAAAGCCGACGCGCGTCTCTGATCGCGAAACATTACAGGGCGCGCAAGGTGACGTTGAGTTCACCAAAAAAGGTAAATACGACATTCTCGATCTGCCCCGCGCTCTTCTCATGGAAACGGGGGTGTCATCGCTCGCAAAGATTCCTTCAATTGTGTATACGTCGGCAATGGTTGCGTGCGGGCAATTTGATTTTGTCGTTTTTCCAATGACCACAGCGCACGATATCGCCGCAGTGAAAATCATCGTTGAAGAGGCCGGTGGCACGGTAACGTCTTTGATGGGGAATGAACAGCCCTACACCTATGACAACACCATTGACGGAGCGCTAGTGTCGAATGGAAAAATACATAACGAGCTTCTTAAAGTAGTAAAGCGGGTAGCCGTTCTCAACCCGCATATCTAAACCTTTCTGGGGGTGTTATACCCCACGAGGTAGGCGGGGCCTCCATCTCATGGGATATACTATTCAAGTTCCTTCGGGGTCGCCCCAGTACTAGACGTTTCGCGTCAGTGCGGGGCAAGGGTGACCAGCTTGTGCGGCCGCACGGGCGGGAAGTCCCAATCGGCGGTATAGCCCGCGAGTTCCATAACGGAACACGATCTGGTGAGATTCCAGAGCCGACCGTCCTTCGATGAACTCAGGATCCTTCGAATACGAAGGGTACACCCTGAGTTGGGTCGAAGGGTACAGTCGGGATGAAAGGAGGAATACACCCATATATGGGTGTATGACTAACCCCGGGATACGGGGTTTTTTGTTTCTTATTACTCATAATTCATTTCTATGAAATTCATCGCCATCGGACCACTTCTTATTTTTATAGCCGCCATTCTCTGGGGATTCGACGGTATCCTCAGACGTTCCTTGTATTCGCTCCCCCCAATCACCATTGTGTTCTTTGAGCACGTCATCGGACTCATTATCCTTCTGCCTTTCATAATTAAACTCTGGTCTCGCGAACATCTTACAAAAAAGGAATGGGGGATGATCACGCTCGTTGCTGCGCTCTCAGGGGTCGCGGGGACGCTCTTTTTTACGACCGCACTTCTACAGATAAACTTCATTCCATTCTCAGTGGTCTTTTTCGTGCAAAAACTGCAGCCGATATTTGCGGTCATAGCAGCAGTCCTATTACTCAAAGAAAGAATTTCTCGGGATTTCATTCTTTGGGCTGCAATCGCACTCGTCGCCGGTTACTTCGTAACATTCCCGAACGGTGTCGTGAACTTTGGTGAAGGTGGTGGTTATGTCACGGCCGCACTTTTCGCGCTGCTTGCTGCAGTCGCGTGGGGTTCGTCAACCGCGTTCTCTCGCTACACGCTTATGGGGCACTCGAACACGTTTATTACTGGACTTCGCTTCCTCTTCACCGTACCAATCGCGCTCGTCGTCGCATTCGGACTCGGCGCGGTGCCATCATTTGCGGCAATCACGCTTTCGCAAATGGGGATTTTACTTCTCATCGCGGTCTCAACAGGCATGCTGGCACTATGGATATACTACAAAGGTCTCAAGACAACGCCAGCAAGCGTATCGACTATCGTAGAACTCGCATTCCCTATGACGGCGGTTTTCATCGACTTCTTCCTCTACGACACAGTACTCACCTGGGGGCAGTATGCTGCCGCGGCGATTTTGATGTTTGCAGCCTACAAAGTTGCTTCCCGAGCCACGCAGGGAGCGATTGAGGAGTGACATCCCTTATGGTATAGTCCCTGGGTCGTTCGAGGATGCTCGCCATGATGAGCTAGGTGTACCGAACCGAAGGGTATACAACTATCTCCATAGGTATATGACCGGGCCGATGACTCACCACATGCGTGGGTTTTCTCGTATGACAGTACCAATGCATAACAAGCTTCTCAACAATCCATTAATTTTTCTCGCCCGTATGATGTGGCGCTATTCGGTCGGTAGCCGCCCGAGGCTCGTATGCTATGTCTCCATGTCAGCCATCGCGAGCGTTCTCTGGGCTCTGGAGCCCCTGATCGTCGGTTTTATGTTGAATGAAATCCAAGCCAAAGGATTCGATTCGGGGAATGCCGTTTACGTCTTCACGCTCCTCTTGGCATTTCTAGGAATTGACTTGGTTGGCTGGGTATTCCATGGTCCCGCGCGAGTTCTTGAGATGAGGAATGCCTTCCACATCCGCGCGAATTATCGGAAGCATCTTCTATTGGGAACCTTAGGACTTCCCATCGAATGGCATACCGATCACCACTCGGGGGACACTATCGACAAGATAGAGAAAGGCGCAAGCGCCCTCTTCGAGTTCTCGGAAAACTCGTTTCAGATAATCCAGGCGGTCATGATATTGATCGTGGGCGTTACCACGCTCTTCATCTATGATGCCTACGCGGCAGCAATCGTTCTCATGTTGTCCATCCCGACCTTTTTTGTCATGACACGATTCGATAAGAGGTTAGTGCCTGGGTATAAAAAGGTGAGCGCGCTCGAAAACGAACTCTCGGCAAAAGTATTCGATACCATCTCGAACGTAACGACGGTGATCATCCTTCGTGTAGAGTCGCTCGTCTTGAAATCGCTTGAAGCCGCTATGCACAAACCGTTCAAGCAGTACGACACTAATCTCAGGTTGAATGAGCTCAAGTGGTTCTCTGCGTCCATCCTTGGTAGATTCGCAGCGGTCGTCGTTATTGGCGTGTACCTACTGCAGCAGCTCGCGATCGGGGGCATCATGATCGGCACTATCTATATCCTCTACGGGTACGTCGACCGTATTCGAGGTGTCTTCTTCCAGTTCGCGTACCTCTATAACGACATCATCCGCCAACGGGCGCGTGTATCGAACGCTGAAATTCTTTCGCAGGAATTTCGGGAGTCGGTGAACTCGGAGAAGAACCGCCTTCCGAGAAAGTGGAATGAACTCGCCATTTTGGATCTCTCGTTCGCGTATGACGCGAACGGTGGCGCGGATCTCAATCTTCGAGACATCAACATGAAGATGCAAAGAGGCGAACGCATTGCCTTGATTGGTGAGTCGGGAGGAGGGAAGAGCACATTCTTGAAACTTGTCCGCGACCTCTACCATCCCAAGACACTATCACTCACCGTCGATGGGGCGGAACTTCCCGGCGGTTTTGCCGCTATAGAAAATTCGATCTCACTGGTGCCACAGGATCCGGAAATATTCGCCACAACCATCCGAGAGAATATCACGGTCGGTGTCGATTACCCCGAATCACACATTAAGGTGTTCACGGATCTCGCCCGTTTTTCTGACGTGGTGAAACGGCTTCCAAAGGGTCTTGAGTCGTCCATAGTCGAAAAGGGAGTGAACCTTTCTGGGGGAGAGAAACAGCGTCTTGCCTTGGCTCGCGGACTATTGGCATCTGAACACAAAGACGTTGTCCTTCTCGATGAGCCGACTTCATCGGTCGATTTTGCGAACGAGCTTGAAATATACAAGAATATTTTCGACGCTTTCCCAGAAAAAACCATCATCTCTTCCATTCATCGTCTACACCTTCTCTCTATGTTCGACACGGTGCATCTTTTCAAGGGTGGGCGCATAGTTGCATCAGGAACTTCTGAGGAGCTGAAGGAAAAATCGGCTGATTTTAAAGAACTCTGGGAGCGGTATATCATCGCGCGCGATAGCGAATCTGGATAGAGAATCCAAGTGTGGTCGCCCTGCGCGAGCCACCGCCGCTCTTTTTATCTGTCCATTCATCCCCAGAGCAGAGCTCTGGGGCATTCTGGACGGCCAGTAAAAGTGGTAAGGGGTTATACTTATTTGACCCCACTATGTACGACAAGATTTTCGGTTTGCAGCGGAATGTCTTTTTTCTCGGTGTCACAAGCTTTTTCAATGATCTCTCGGTAGAGATGATGCAGTCCGTTATGCCGGCTTTTTTCATTTCGGTTTTAAAGTCTGGCGCTGGAGCACTTGGATTGGTCGAAGGTATTGCGGACGCTGCAGCAAATTTCATAAAAATTTATTCAGGTAGGCTGTCGGACAAACTAGAGAGGCGTAAGATTTTTGCCATTGTGGGGTACACGCTTTCGGTGGCGACGCGACCTTTTTATATCTTGGTCGGAAGTGTCCCTGTCGTCGCAGGTCTTCGTCTCGTTGATCGGGTAGGGAAAGGACTTCGTGACGCGCCGAGGGATGCGCTTATCTCACTTTCGACCGCGCCCGAAGAAGTGGGAAGGTCGTTTGGGTACCATCGTGCAATGGACACCGCGGGTGCCATCCTTGGCCCTCTAGCTGCCTATCTCATTTTGCGGGCTTATCCGGGAGCATTTAGCGCTGTTTTTGTCACGGCTTTTTTTGTGGGACTCCTTGCGATCATGAGTCTTGTGTTCGTGAAAGAAATAAGACAAGTTGTTCATTCAAATGGGGTGAGTCCGCTCAGCTCATTTTCGAAATCTTTCCAACTCTATGTCATATCGATATTCGTCATGTCCCTGGGTACGCTCCCCGTTGCCATTCTTCTTTTTAAAACACAGAGCCTCGGTTTTGCTATAGCGACGATCCCGCTTTTCTATATGGTTTATAACATTTCGTTCGCAAGCTTCTCGTGGCCGAGCGGCCAGGCATCAGATCAGTTCGGTTCCGGTCGCGTCATTTTTCTTGGGTACGTGTTTTTAATTCTTGCCTACGCTGTCTTGAATTCATCTGCAGGAGGGCTTGCGCTCGGCGCTGGTTTCGTCGCGCTCGGAATATTCTCTGCGCTCACCGATGGCGTCCAACGTTCACATGTGTCTCATCTTGTACCGCAAGAACATCGAGGCATAGCCTATGGATTTTTAAACGCGGCGCAGGGTTTCGGCGCATTAATTGCTGGTGCGCTTGGAGGATATCTGTGGCAATACCAGAGTGAGGCATTTGCGTTGTTTGGAGCGATGCTCATGGTCGTTCTTGGGCTCGTGCTCTTTTTCTGGTCACTCCGCTTTGCGCCTAACGGACACCATGCCGTGTAAGTTATACCCATAAAACTATGAAAAATATTATTACGGCGATTGTTGGACTCATGCTTCTCGGGGCAGTGTGGATTGGGTGGCAGCAATTCGAGTCGTGGCAGGGAAACTACATGGGTGGTATCGCATGCACTGCGGAGGCAAAAATGTGTCCTGACGGAAGCTTTGTCGGTCGCATCGGGCCATCGTGCGAATTCGCGTCTTGCCCGGGTGAAATTCACGAGGAATATTCTTTTGAGGATTGCGTTGCTGCTGGAAACCCGATCATGGAGTCGTATCCGCGGCAATGTCGAGACGAAGCAGGACAGCTCTTTGTTGAGGTTATCAAAGCAGACGGCGGATATCAGGGGACAATTACAGGAACAGCACTGCTTGGTCCAACGTGCCCTGTGGAGCGCATACCGCCAGACCCGAATTGTGCTGACAGACCATTTGAAACCGAGCTTGTCTTGGTCGATGGGAATGAGAAATTTGTAAGAGTGTTCAGCACCAATAACGAGGGGATGTTTTCAATCAGCGTGGCGCCTGGCACGTACGGCATTCGTTCAGCTTCTGAAAATATCTTACCGCGTTGTTCGAGTGCCCCAATAGAAATTAAGGCGGGAGAGACTATTGAAGCGAATATCTCGTGCGATTCCGGAGTTCGGTAAAGGCATTTGTTCCCAATGGTACGATAGTTTAGTGAAGACCTCGATATTTATTGCATTCGCGCTTTTTTTCTCGAGCACTGCACTCGCGCTTGCGCAAACGAGTGATGATGAAATAGGCGCTGAATGGAATAATTCAACATCAGTCGAGTTTCCAGCAACATCTACCGACGAGGAAGGAAACGTCATCTACAATTACTACGGTGATGACAGCCAGTACTTCGGTGGCAATAATGGCGCGCCTCCAGTTGATAACACTGTGGCAGGCGTAAGCGACCCGAGCGAAGTTACGATTACATTGAATGATCCGGGCGCGCAAGCGGCGGCAGAGGCTGCCGCACAGGCACTCCTCGATACGCTTGCGGCAGCACATGCATTTACGGGAACTGACGGTACATTGAGTCAAGATGATTATGACTTCTTCTTCGGATCAGGCGACAGCGGTGGGGAAGATTTTCGGCTGATTTTTGGTGGCGGCCTCATTCGGGAGGCATTGAAGGAGAAAGGGATTGAAAAGGTAACGCTTGAAGGCTGGGATCCCAAAAAGAAAGACCAGAACATAATCAACTGGATACCAAAGACGAAAGGGGATTTGTCGATTATCGCCGCCGCGGCGATAGTGCGGGACGCGAATATCGAAGCAGTGCAGCTTCTCCTGAATAGGATTGATGTTACGTACCGCTTGAAGTCTTATTTTTTCTACCTTATCCCGTTTAATTTTTCAGCACGAATCGGCGTCGATCCGCTCGCCCCAGAAAATTTGAGAGTATCGGTAAAATATCCCTGGTACCAACTTTTCCTCTGGAAGCCGATTTCAGAAGCAGATCTCGACGCGCTGCTTGAACACACCGTCTCAGGAACACTGAAAATTCAGATGGCGAACGATTTGGAACGGCAGGGAAGACTTTTCGGCTCCATTGCCGACGCGCTTCGTGCTATCGCGCAGCCGTAACTTGCTACCCCAATGACAGATCAACCTAGTAAAGAGATGGAAATGAAGCATGAGAAGTCGTTTAGGGCTTCTGGTCCCGATTTTCGTAAGTATAGAAAGCGACCGGGCAACGAGTAGCGGAAATACTTGTACTTCAAGTAGCTTGCTTGAAGTAACGTGAATATCCACGACCGAGGGAGAGGGTGGTCGTTCCCTTTTTCGAATATCCAGATTCTCTAATTCGCGCGAATTAGAGAATAGGGTAGAATACCGTGGTGAGAGAAACTGAGAAGGAACTGGAGAAGGTATTAAAAGCACTTGCAAATCGTCGTCGGCTCGCGATAGTCACCGTCTTGAAGAGGTCGAGCCATATGCCCGTGGGTGATATTGCAGAGAAAATAAAACTGTCATTCAAAGCAACCTCGAAGCATCTCTCTATTCTTGCTTCGGCAGAGCTCATCGATCGAGAGCAGCAGGGACTCCTCATGCGTTATTACCTTGCGAAAGATATACCCTCTTTTGTTCGAGCACTCATTAAAGCACTCTGAAGTTTTTATTCTCTTATTCGCGCGAATTAGAGAATGGCCCCGAGAGTCTTCGACCAGGCTTTGATTGAGACGTTTTTTGATTTATTATGGAGCAATGGCTATTCGGATTGATGTCGTACCCACAATCCCGGATGCACGCGCGGCGCTCAAACGAAAGGCTTTTCGAGATCTCGTTCGTGGGAAGCTCACTCAAGTTCACATTGCGGACTCCTACATAGTCGATACGACTCTCACTAAAACCGAGCTCGATAGAGCCCGGTCTGCGCTTACGAATCCTCTGGTCGAATCATCAACGGTGGGGCGCTGGATTCCGAAGCGGTTCGATGTGGCTATCGAAATTGGCTTCTTGCCAGGGGTTACTGACAACGTGGGAGCGACTGCAAAGCAAACGATTGAAGACAGTACTGGTAGGAAATTTAAGGAAGGAGAGCACGTCTATTCATCGCAAGTATTTTTCTTAGAAGGAAAGATCACCGAAGAAGAAGCAAGGGAAATTTCCCTAAGTCTCCACAATCCGCTCATTCAGTCTGCACGGATTTCTGGCAAAGAAATTTCTAAGCTTAAGAATGCCGAGCCGAAAGTGCCGCGCGTCGTTCTCGATGGATCCGCCCGAGTCCTCCACGTTGATCTTGAGGTGGGCGACTATGAGCTCGAAAGAATTGGAACCTCTGGCATCACCGATACGAATGGGAATAGAAGGGGACCGTTGGCGCTCTCGATTGAGTACCTGCATGCCATTCGTGATCACTTTCGACACCTTGGGCGAAAGCCGACTGACGTTGAATTGGAATCTTTGGCGCAAACCTGGTCAGAGCATTGCAAGCACACCATCTTTGCCAGCGCTATCGATGACCTGAAAGACGGACTGTATAAGACCTACATAAAGGGAGCGACAGCGAAAATCAGGAAATCAAAAGGAAAAAAGGATTTCACTGTTTCAGTTTTCAAAGATAATTCGGGCGGTATAGTTTTTGATGAAGCGTTTATTGTGTCCCACAAAGTGGAAACTCATAACACACCATCGGCCCTTGACCCATTCGGTGGCGCTATTACGGGAATTGTTGGTGTGAACAGGGACGCGCTGGGATTTGGACTCGGCGCGAAGCCTGTTGCGAATGTGTACGGTTTTTGCTTTGCACCGCCGGACGATATGCGCCGACTCTTTCGCGATGGGGAACGAACGCAGGAAATGTTGTCAGCGCGAAGAATTGCCGATGGGGTGATAAGAGGGATTAACGCAGGCGGCAATCAGAGCGGTATTCCAACGCCACACGGCTTCATGCTCTTTGATTCGTCGTATCGAGGGAAGCCGTTGGTGTTTGCGGGAACGGTAGGCCTCATACCAAAACGAGTAGGGGAGCGAAAGCTTTATGAAAAGAAAGCATTGCCTGGTGATTACATTGTCATCGTTGGGGGGAGGACCGGAGCAGACGGCATACACGGCGCAACCTTCTCTTCTGTTTCGCTCGATTCAGGAAGTCCTTCAACTGCGGTGCAAATAGGGGATCCTATAACACAAAAGAAATTGTCCGATGTCATTGCGAAAGAGGCGCGCGATATGGAGCTCTATAACTCGATCACTGACAACGGCGCAGGTGGTTTTTCATCATCAATTTCAGAAATGGCGCGCGAGTCGGGAGGATGCAAGGTGGATTTAGAGAAGGCACCGCTCAAGTATCCAGGGCTAGAGCCGTGGCAGATTTGGATTTCTGAGTCGCAGGAGCGCATGACTTTGGCCGTCCCGAAGAAAAAATGGAAAACATTCCAGAATCTTATGAGGCGTCGCGGTGTCGAAGCGACGATCATTGGTGTGTTTACAAAAAGCGGCATGTGTAGAGTTACGTACAAAGGGAAAAATGTTGTCGATCTCTCAATGGATTTTCTCCACAACGGGCTTCCAAAAAAACATTTCCGCACAATGAAACCAGTATTACCTTATATGGTAATATCTCGTGAACCGAAAATTCGTATACATAAAGATTTATCTGGAGCTTTTCTCTCGATGCTCTCGCGATTCAATCTCGCCGGGCAAGATTTTCTCCATCGCCAGTTCGACCACGAGGTGCAGGGCGGTTCGGTCATAAAGCCCGTGCAGGGCGCGGGGCGCGTGACGGGGGACGCGAGCATTTTCCGACCGGTTCTTTCTTCAAATCGGGGAGTGGTGCTGTCGAGTGCGCTCACGCCCTTCTATTCGGACATAGATCCGTACCGAATGGCGGCAGCCGCGATTGATACCGCGATTAGAAACACGATCGTCGCGGGCGGAACACTTGATCACTTGGCACTTCTCGATAATTTCTGCTGGACAGAATCAACTGATCCAAAACGCCTGTGGCAACTTAAGGAAGCTGCGCGCGCTTGCTACGACTATGCGGTTTTGTACGGCACGCCATTTATTTCAGGGAAGGATAGTATGTTCAACGATTTCAAAGGATATGACGAAAAGGGCCTGTTCACAAAGATTTCTGCATTGCCAACGTTGCTCATATCGACCATCGGGGTCATCGAGGACGCCATGCAAGCGGTCTCGATTGGTTCAAAAGTTCCGGGCGACTTGGTGTATGTGCTTGGCGAGACCCATGACGAATTAGGCGGGTCTGAGTATTTCAGGATGATTTCAGATCATGGCCAAGAGGGGAATATTGGCGGCACCGTTCCCAAGGTCGATGGCAAAAAGAACGTGAAGCTCTATCGAGCGTTCACGAAAGCTTCTCGAAAAGGGTTGGTTGCTTCTGCGGTCTCCGTTCATCGTGGCGGACTAGCCTATGCTCTCTCCAGAATGTCACTGGCGAGTAAGCTGGGCCTTGATGTAGATATCTCAAAAATCTCTGGCAGTGCTCGAGATAATTACGTGAAACTTTTCTCGGAAAGCATGGGACGCATTGTAGTGACGGTTTCGCTGGCACGTAAGAGAGAGTTTGAGAAATTATTCGTAGGTATACCCGTGAAGTTAATCGGGAAAGTCACCAAGAGGTCTACGCTTTTAATACGGAGCCGAGGGAAAAAATTGGTCAGCGTGAGTCTTGATACAGCGCTCGCGGCGTATCGGAAAACATTCGCAACATGGTGACTACGAAAACAATTAAGGTGCTCGTCTTTTCCGGATACGGTCTCAACTGCGAAGAAGAAGCGGCGTATGGCTTCACGCTCGCAGGGGCAGAGGCGCACATCGTCCATATCAACGACATAATCGATCGACGTGTATCGATTGATCGATACAGTATCCTCTGTTTGCCTGGGGGGTTCGCCTACGGCGATGATACCGGCGCTGGCAAAGCATATGGGAACCGAATTCGGAATCATCTCGGTAAAGACCTGGGCGAATTTATTACATCAGGGAAACTTGTCATCGGCATCTGTAATGGTTTTCAAATTCTCTCGCAGCTCGGCATTCTGCCCGGCGCGCTGACGTTTAACGACAACAATCGTTATACGGACCGATGGGTCGACATGAAGGTTGAATCGGACAGCCCGTGGCTCAAAGGCATCAAGACACTCTCGAGTCCCATAGCGCACGGAGAGGGAAAATTCTACGGAGATAAAAAAACGCTTGCGAAGATGAAGAAAGAGAAGTCGGTCGCGCTCCGTTACTACAAAGGTGAGACGGCGGCGTACCAGAATCTCTCGGCGAACCCGAACGGTTCGATGGAAAATATAGCTGGGGTCACCTCTAACAAGGGAAGGGTATTTGGTCTTATGCCGCACCCTGACCGCGCGTTGTTCTCGACGCAATTACCGAATTGGTCGGTCAAGAAGGAGATCGCGATGAGGGAAGGTGAGACATTTCCTGAATACGGTCCCGGCCTCCAGATTTTCAAGAATGGTGTATCGTTTTTCCGTTCTTGACGAAAATTGAGTGCTTGCTAAAGTGGAGAGACAAACATGAGTACAGTTCGCACAGGAATGATGATGGCAGGGATGGCTATGCGAAGGCTGGTTTTGCGCTATACATAAATTAGACAAAGCCCTCACCAAGACCAGCCTTCGCAAGAAACGAGGGCTTTTTTAAACTAATCATCATGAGTCAACCAGAAATTAAGAAAACTGTTACACAAGAAAGTGCGTGGTCTAGAAGCGTAGATTTTTTTGCTGGGAGAGTCGATCGTCTGTTTGAAAGTCGCTGCCCCTATGGCTGCAAGAATGGATTCATATACACCACAGAGTCAAACGATTCCCCAGGAAACCGTGGCGGAGTAGCAACGATATCGACACCATGCCCGAATCCAGGGTGCGCCCATAAAAGAAATTAGGTAACACACGAAAGATGATGCTTCGTGAGTATGAAAACTCACCGCCTCGTGGCATCTATGTTAGAATCTCGACATGGATAAACCCTTGGCTCGTCTCGCCGAAGCCTCTGGCGAAGCGCGGGTAGGTATCATCATGGGGTCGGATTCTGACCTCAAAGTCATGAAGGATGCTGCCGAGGTGCTTGAATCTGAGTTCGGTATCGCCTCGGACGTGACCGCGCTCTCAGCGCATCGCGCGCCAGAGCATGTAGCCGAATACGGAAAGACAGCGCACGAAAAAGGATACAAAGTCATCATTGCCGGAGCCGGTGTTGCCGCACATTTGCCGGGAGTACTGGCCGCATTTACGCCACTCCCCGTGATTGGTGTTCCCATTAAGAGTACAACGTCAGGCGGCATTGATTCCTTGTTTGCAATCGCACAGATGCCTCCGGGCGTTCCTGTTGCGTGCGTCGCTATTAACGGCGCAAAGAATGCCGGCATCCTCGCGGCTGAAATCATAGGTGCCGGCGATGCAGCCGTTTTACAGAAAGTGCTGGACTACAAAATGAAGATGGAAGGGGATGTTGTTGCAAAAGCGCAAAAGATCGAGGAGCGAGGATTTAAGAAATACATGGAGGAGAACGGTCTCATATGACCGCGAGTGAGTACGCAAAGGCCGGGGTCGACTACACGATGATGGAGCCATTCAAGATGGCTATGATCGAGGCGGGGAAGCAAACACTGGCATTCCCTAATAGGCTTGGAGTCTACATACTTGAAGACACGACTCATGCTCATGGCGCTGTATTTGAATACCGTGGCAATGAGCCACACCTCTGGGTAAAGACTCAAGAAGACTTGGGCAATAAGAATTGGATAGCAGAGTGGATGTACGAACGGACAGGAAAGAGCTACTACGATTCCATCGCGATTGATACGGCACTCATTGTCGTGAACGATGTCATTGCGCAAGGTGCGCTCCCGGTTGTGTTCACCGACCAACTCGAGGCATCCGATAGTTCGTGGTACGCGAATGAAGTGCGCGCAAAGGATTTGGCGAGCGGGTTCCTCAAAGTGTGCAAAGAAGTAGGGATGGCACTCCCGGCTGGCGAGTCGGCGAGCGTGAGGTACATTGTGAATCCCGCGCCGCCCGTAAAATCAATCGCATCTCTCTCCGGTTCCGTAACTGGCATTGTTGCTCCCAAGAGTCGCCTCATCACTGGGGTTGATTTGAAAGCGGGAGATCATATTATCGCCGTCGCATCTTCCGGACTACATGCGAACGGTGTTTCTCTCGTCATCAAGAAAGCACTAGAGCTTAAGGATCAATTCCTTACGAGGCTACCGAATGGAAAGTCACTCGGGGAAGAAGCACTTATTCCTATCCGTTCGTATACGCTCCTCATCGAGTCGCTCCTCGACGCCGGAGTAAAAATCCACGCGCTTCTTCCCGGGACAGGAGATGGCGTGGGGAAAATTGCATTCGATAAACGCCCATTTACCTACAGGATTCACTCGTGGCTTTCGATCCCTGTTCTCTTTCGCTACTTCAAAGAGAATCTCGATGTGCCACTCATTGACTGCATGAAGACATTCAACTGGGGCGTGGGGTACTACCTCTTTGTCCCCGAAGTATCAGTTGACAAAGTATTGTCTATAGGGAATGATAACGGGTACGAACTTATGGATGTGGGGGTCGTTGAAGCGGGGAAGCGCGAGGTCATCTTCGAGCCGGAAGGCATTACACTTTCTCCCCCGGGGGAGTTGCGCTGTTATGATATATCATAACATTTTCGCATGAGCACGGATGTTCTCAAGGAGACGGCATTCGATTGGTTGGGTACGAAGAGAAGCGGTAAGGTGCGGGACGTCTATGAGCAAGAAGACAAGCTCATACTCATCACGACCGATCGTCATTCATCGTTTGATCGCATCATCGCGCACATTCCACACAAAGGCGCGATACTAAACCTTACCTCCGCGTTTTGGTTCAAGGAGACGGAAAACATAATTTCGAATCACCTGCTTGAGATTCCAGATCCCAACGTGATTGTCGCGAAAAAAGCGAAGCCGTTTTTAGTGGAGGTAGTAGTTCGCGGTTACCTCACGGGAGTCACCGATACTTCTATCTGGACCAACTACCAAAAGGGAAGGCGAGATTTTGGCGGTATTACGCTTCCCGATGGACTCAAGAAGAACACACCGCTTCCAAAGCCAATTATCACACCGACAACAAAAGACGAGCATGATGAGAACTTGAATTTAGACGAGGTGGTGCCACGCGGGCTTGCGACAGAAGATGAGTGGACTGAGATGCAGCGAGCAGCGCTGGAACTATTTGATTTTGGACTAGCGCATGCGAAATCAAAAGGGCTTATTTTGGTTGACACTAAATACGAATTTGGGCTTCACGACGGGAAAGTGATTCTTATAGATGAGGTGCATACGCCTGACAACTCTAGATATTGGCACGCTGATTCGTACGATGAGCGAGTAACAAAAGGTGAGGAGCCAATGGCGTTTGATAAGGAATTTTTGAGAATCTGGTTCAAGGAGCATTGCGACCCGTACAAGGACGAGGTTCTCCCAGAAGCGCCACCGGAGATGATTCAAGAGATGTCGCGACGATATATTTCTCTGTACGAACAGCTGACAGATTCCAAGTATATTAAGTTAGATGGTGAGATACTTGAGCGGATGAGAAGTAATCTCAGTACTTTTAGAGTTTGATTATTTACCTCGCTTGACGTATAATACGAAAAGCTCCACGCGGCTAGAACAATAATCTTTGATTATTGTTTGCCCGGACGCAAAGAGCGTCTACAGGGAGCTTTTTTCTTATATGAAAATCAGAAACACAGCAATCACCTCAGTACCGCAACGCTACGCGTTGGCTACGGGGCAGGTTGCCAACCTCGTATGGAGATAAGGAATATTGCAATCATAGCCCACGTTGACCATGGGAAGACAACTTTGACCGACGCGCTCTTGAAGCAGACTGGCGTGGGGGAAGAAGGGGTCTCAATGGATTCAAACAAGCTTGAATTAGAGCGCGGCATTACCATCTACGCGAAGAATGCCGCAGTACCGTACAAAGACACCAAGATAAATATCGTTGATACTCCAGGGCACGCCGATTTCGGTTCAGAAGTCGAGCGGGTTTTGCGCTCCATTGACTGCGTTCTCTTGGTCGTCGATGCCCAGGAAGGCCCCATGCCGCAAACGCGTTTTGTTCTGAAGAAATCACTCGAACTAGGACTGAAGCCTATCGTGGTCATCAATAAAATTGACAAGCCGGCCGCAGACCCAGCGAGAGCTGAAGAGCAGGTGCTTGAGCTATTTCTTGAGCTTGGCGCCAATGACGATCAGTCAAATTTTCCGGTCGTGTATGCAATAGGGAAGCAGGGCATCGCCAAGAAGAAATTGGATGACGAATCCACGGACCTTACACCGCTCCTGGATACGATTCTTGAGCATGTCCCATCAGCATCATCTTCATCCTCCGATGCGCCGCTTATGTTGCAGCCGTTCAATCTCGCGTACGACAATTTTCTTGGCCGCATGGCTGTTGGCCGCATCTACCAGGGAACTATTACTCCAGGGCAGTCCGTCTTCTTAAAAAAACCTGATGGGGAAACACGCTCCGGTAAGGTTATTAAGATATTTACCTTCAGAGGCCTCGCGCGCGTAGAGGCAAAAGAGGCTACGTCTGGCGACATTGTATTGGTCGCAGGACTTTCAGATATCTATATAGGTGAAACGGTGACGACGGATGAGAATGCAACGCCACTACCTGCCATCGCCATTGATGAGCCAACCATTACGCTCAATTTCTACCCTAATTCTTCGCCGTTCGCAGGTCGCGAGGGAAAATTTGTAACGACACGACAGATTCGGGAGCGACTCGAAAAGGAACTCGAAGTGAACGTTGGACTCCGCGTCGATTTTACGGCGGTGGACTCATATGGTGTTTCGGGGAGAGGAGAACTTCATGTCGCTATTCTTCTCGAGAACATGCGCCGTGAGGGGTTCGAGCTCCAGGTCTCGCAGCCAAAAGTAATATTTCATGAAGAAAACGGCAAAAAAATGGAACCGTTCGAGGAAGTTTTGGTTGATACGCCGTCTGAATATCAGGGCGCAATTATTGAACGCTTGGGAACACGCGCATTTGTTATGCAGCACATGACGGTTCACGGTGACTCGGTTCGACTCATATTTGAGGGTCCCACGCGTGGACTTTTAGGATATAGAAACCAATTTGTTATAGACACGAAAGGGGAGGGCATTCTTTCTTCACGATTTGTTGGTTTTAAACCATACGCAGGCGAAATACGGAAGCGCGCGGTGGGATCCATGATCTCCATGGCGACGGGGAAAGCGCTCGGTTTCTCACTGTGGAATCTACAAGATCGTGGTGTCATGTATATTGGACCGACAACGGAAGTGTATGAAGGTATGGTCGTTGGCAACACCTCAAAAGGAGAAGAGATGATGGTGAATCCTACGAAAGGGAAGCAGCTCACGAACGTGCGCGCATCTGGCTCGGACGAAGCAATCACGCTGACGCCGCCGTGGGAACTCACGATCGAACGAGGTCTTGAAATAATGACGGAGGATGAATTTCTCGAAATTACCCCGAAATCCGTTCGTCTACGAAAACAGCAATTGTCTGAGAATGATCGATCGAAAGCAAAGAGGAAATAGAACCTCGCGCTTCATGGTGAAGTCGCCAGTTCTGGTATTCTTAACTGATGACCGATACTGGTTTACCCTCAATCCCCGCGGCATAGCCGCGGGGATTGAAACCTAGTAAAATGGACAGGTATCTTAATAGCTAAAATAAAATTATGGACGATGACGATGCGGACCAGCTCGCAAACGCTGCGAAGAGCGAGCTCGAGAAGCAAAAGCTACTCGACGAGATGTCTAAGAAGCTTAGTGCTGACGACATAAATAGTCTGATGAAGCAGTAAAAACGCCGTCCGTTCGACAGTCCCCCGGACTATTGAACTCTCCGAGGCAAACCTCGGGGCATTCTGGCGTCCGCCTGTAGTAGAGGCCCCCAACGGGACCTTTTTGGGTAGGTTGCCTAATGCCGACGTTAGGGTGACAATTGGTATATGAAACGCGTATTCGTCGCGCTCGTAGTGCTCATCGTTGTGGTTTTCCTCGGCTACTATCTATTACAGGTTGATGTTGCACAGGCGCCCACCAGTGAGAAGGAAACGGCAGGAGAGACACTCAATTTTGATTATTCGAATTCCTCGGCAGATATCATAACGGTGCAGCTGCCGTTTCCGGGCGCGACGGTGAGCCATGATTTTACCGTTCGCGGTGAGGCTCGCGGACCATGGTATTTCGAAGCATCGTTCCCGATTTTTCTTGTTGACGCGGAAGGAAACGAACTCGCTGTTGGCATTGCTGAGGCACAAGGCGACTGGATGACGGAGGAATTCGTTCCATTTGCGGCTCCCATGCTCGCGCCGAAAGAATATAGCGGACCCGCTACCCTCGTTTTGGCGAAAGATAATCCATCAGGACTCCCGGAGCATGATGCGTATATCGCGTTTCCCATCACCATCAGCGAATAACATATGAAACTATTACTCGGCGTGCTGATTATGCTGACTGTTATGGGTGCAATTATTTATTTTTTAATCGGCTCCTCGCCAATTTCTCTTCTCGGTGTGCCAGTTCAATTTGGCGGTGAAAAGCGCATCGAAAGTCGCACTGAAATGCAGACTGGCACCATCGTGGTTGAAGAGGTTCAATCGGGAGAGAGGGATCTCTATTAGATACTACAAACCCCGCAAAAGGCGGGGTTTGTAGGTAGCGGAAACACTTATTCGGTTACTGAAATACTGCCAACCATCCCCAGAGCGCGGTGACTTCCAATTGAGCAATAGAACTCGAAGGTCCCCGTTCTTTCGGCAACGAACTCAATGGTATCCGAAGACCCTTCTTGAAGTTGTTTTGTTTTTACATTAAGCTCGTCAATGACCAAATCATGGAATCCACTCATTGACGTGAACGTGAGACGAACTTTTTGCCCTTTCTTGACGGAAAACATTGAAGGTGTGAACGCAAAGTTTTTTCCCGATACGGATATTTCGACCACATCTTCCATCATTGAAGCTTCGTTATTACCTTGTTGATCCGACGTGACCATTTCCTCGGTATTTGTTCCCGGTACCGGCATGGCTGACGATGTGTCCTCATCCGTCATTGTTTCGCCCCGCTCGCCGGTCATCGCATCACCATCCATGGCAGGTTCCGCTGGAGTGCCTGAGTAAAAATAATATCCTGCTCCAAGCGCAAGGATAATGAGCACCGCAACCATAAGAGAGTTTTGCATATCTACTCGCTAACTGATATGACAATATTTTAACATAGACGCTTCAAAAAGTGTGCGAAAATGTCGCGTATGAAGGACATTCAGTACCAAAAGATCGGCGTGTTCGCAGTACTTGCGGTGATGTGGAAGGGTATTCGGCCACAGAGATTTCTTTTTCTTTTCGTGTTGCTGTCTCTGGTGGCGGGGAATATAGCCGCAGTGCTGACGCCGTTCTTGTATAAGCGTTTTTTTGACGTGATTACTGAGGCTGTTGATCCGAAAAGCGTGGTGCCGTCGCTGGTATCAATCATTGTTATGGTCGCTGCTCTCAATGCCATTCGTTGGGTCATGCTGCGCATCGGTAACTTTGGTGTCATTTCAATAGAGGCAAAGGGTATGGCTCGCCTGAGGCAAATGGCGTTTGATTACCTTATCTACCACTCACACACCTTCTTTGCGAATAGCTTCACTGGATCACTCGTGCAGCGCGTCAGTCGTCTCGCACGCTCACTAGAACGGCTACTCGATGCCATCGCGTTTAATCTTATTCCGCTCACGGTTACGATTATTGGAGCGCTTATTATTACGTGGAACACAGAAAAGATACTCGCGTACGTTATTTTTGTATGGGTCGTGGTGTTTGTATCGTTTAACTACGCTTTTTCACTTTGGAGAGTGAAGTTTAATGTGAAAGTTTCCGCGGCGGACTCAAAAACGACAGGCACACTCGCTGATATTATTGGAAATCAAAGCGCGGTATCGTTGTTCGCTGCATTTGAAGTTGAGAAACGCCGCTTTAGGAAGGTAACTGAAGATCAGGCAAAGATCCTTAAATTTACGTGGGATGTAACGCAAATATTTGACGCGATCCAGGCAGTGCTTATATTCACTGCTGAATTTTTTGTCTTTTACTTTGCGATTGGATTGTGGAGTGATGGCGCTATCTCGGTCGGTACGTTTGTTCTGGTACAAGTCTATGTCATTTCACTCGCGCTGCAGCTGTGGGATTTCGGGAGAGTAGTTCGTGCATTGTATGAGGTCTATGCCGATTCGAAAGAAATGGTTGAGATCATGACACTGCCGCATGAGATAAAGGATGTACCGACGGCATCAAATCTCTCTGTTACCAAAGGCACGGTAGCCTTTGACCATGTAAGTTTTAACTTCAATGATACGCGTAAGGTATTGGATGAGGTGTCTTTCACCATACCGGGGGGACAAAAGGTTGCACTCGTTGGTCCATCGGGCGCGGGGAAGACGACGTTCGTGCGGTTGCTCTTGCGGTTGCACGAGGTAGCTGGTGGGAAAATTTCCATCGATGGGCAGGATATTAAATCAGTCACGCTCAATAGTTTGCATCAATCTATCGCTTTGGTTCCCCAGGATACAGGCCTCTTCCATAGGACGCTTATGGAGAACATACGCTATGGAAAACCAGACGCCACTGACGAAGAGGTGTTTACGGCCGCCAGGCTCGCGCACTGCGATGAATTTATTGAACGGTTGCCACTGACCTACGGCACGTATGTTGGTGAGCGCGGTATCAAGATCTCCGGTGGGGAGCGTCAGCGGATAGCAATCGCAAGGGCTATTCTCAAAAACGCTCCAATCCTCATCCTCGATGAGGCGACATCCAGTCTCGATTCTCATTCGGAGGCGCTTATCCAGGACGCATTGGATACCTTAATGGAAGGAAAGACCACACTGGTTATAGCGCATCGCTTGTCGACGATAAAAAAAATGGATCGCATCTTGGTCATTGATAAAGGAAAGATCGTAGAAGATGGCACGCACGACGATCTTTTGAAACGCGGCAATAATATTTATAAACTCATGTGGGATTTACAGGCTGGCGGGTTTGTTCCAGAGCAAGATAATGGGGAGGAATTTGTCGATGAAGAGGCAGGGGATGAGGAAAAGCGATAAAGTAATGATTGCGTCATGACTTTTTCTCTCTTCACATAGGCAAAGAATGCGCAGGCGCATATTTTTGGATTCTCGTTCGATGTAGTAAGCTTCCCGAAATGACTATTATCGGAATTACGGGAACTCTGGGAGCTGGAAAGGGGACGGTTGTTGAATATTTGAAGCAGAAGGGCTTTCAGCACTATTCGGCTCGCGCGTTTCTTTTTGAGGAGGTTGATCGCCGCGGCATGCCCCGTGACCGTGATTCATTGAATGAAGTAGGCGAGGATCTTCGCGCAAAACACGGAGCGGCCTATGTGGTCGAATCGCTCTATGATCGTGCCGCGGGATCTGGTGAAAATGCGATTATTGAATCAATTCGCACGACCGGAGAAGTCGATGCGCTCAAAGCGAAAGGGGGGATCTTGATCGGCGTCGACGCCAATCCAAAGACGAGGTATGAGCGCGTGGTAAAGCGCGGAAGCGAAACCGATCAAATTTCGTTTGAAAAATTTATTGCTGACGAGGAGCGCGAAGCAAAGGGAGACGATCCTTCGCGAATGAATATAAAGAGCTGTATGAGGCGTGCGAACTATGCGGTTAAGAATGACGGCTCTATACATGACTTGTATCGACAATTGGACGAGGTTCTTGGTAAAGTAGGTTGATATCTATGGATGATTTCTTTTCCGATAAACCATACCCCGGCCGTTTTATTATCATCGGGATGGATGCAGGGAGTACAGTTGTACTCTATGGCGCTACGGGGAGGAGTCCCTCATCATTGAAGCGTCGTTTTGTTGAACTGGGCGACGGGATATATATGACATCGGTCGATGCAACCGTGCAGCTCGAAGGGAATCCAGATTTGTTGGAATACCCGGCGATACGTTTTTTTGAAAATGGAATAGCGGTGGCAAACGGAAACCACATAGAGCGACTTGATCCATTGCAGAACCGGAGTGCTCGGCAGCAGCTTTCCTATGCATTGAGCGAGGAGGCCTATGAGCCAGATGAGCATCGAACACCGCGGATCACTGGGTGCATCGTCGACTCTGAGAAACCAGATGCGGCGCTCCACGTCATACGCTCGACAACGAACGGTATAGATAAAAGCGCATGGGACGTGCCTTTGCGCACTGGATCTGGCTCCTATATTGCGACCTATGCGGGCAATGACGTTCGTCCGACCCCTTCTTTTTCCGGCGATCCAAAAGAGTTTCCATTATCCTTTGGATCGCCGGAAAATGCAGCGCGCAGTCTGCATGGACAGCTTGCACCCTCCGCTGGGCAGTCGGATTACCGTGTCGGATTTCTTGCGGTGTACAAGAAAAAAAATCAGGATGCCGAGACGTTTATTCTTAACGCGCACGAGATATGACCCCGAAAGAATTTGAGGCACTGGTGGCTGAAGCGTTTGACCTCGTTCCCGAAAATATTCGTGCCAAGGTTAAAAACGTCGCGCTCCTCATAGAAGAAGAACCAGATGCAAAGACAAGGAGAGAAAATAATCTCAAAGAGAACGAGACATTGTTCGGCCTCTATAGAGGCATACCGCAAACAGAGCGAGGAGATGGGTACGGGGTGGGGAACACACTGCCTGACACCATTACTATTTTTCGGAAACCTATACTTGAGGAGGCAGCAGATGAATCAGGTGTAAAGGAGCTCGTGCAGTGGGGAGAGGTCATGACTGAGCCGATGAAGCGGCGAGTTCGCGATATGGTTCGTGACACCATATGGCACGAAATTGCGCATCACTTTGGCATGGAAGAGGATGCGATCGCAGGGCGCGAGGAAGAGGGAACGAATGACTTCGAGGAGAAAAAATAGACTATCTCTCGCCTAGAGCAGGTCCGGAAACCTCCCCCTACCTGGAAACCGCTCATTTCCTACTGGCTGGACGACG